>CAKVOF010000065.1 GCA_934778125.1 uncultured Clostridia bacterium | reverse complement strand
TTTAATTATATTATCATCGCTAATTTTGCCACACATGGTTGTGTCTTGGATTATATCACCAAATAACAACACTTTGTTTCTAGTGTTTAAAATGGGTGCTAATGATTGCTCTGCAATAACATTTTTATTAAATATATGGACAAGTTCGTTTTCTAATCTAGTTGCGATTTTGTTTTCAAAAATTATTTTATTTGAAATTATTTTAATATTATCATACATTGCATTATTATTTTTTAAAACTATTTCAATTACATTACTTATTCCAGCTGAAACTATAAATATAGGGATGTTAAGATTATGTAATAAAGTCAAGAAGTTTTTAACTCCTTTTCTTAACTTTATACAATGTGAGTTTTTTTTAAAAGCTTCTTGAATGCATTCTTCTTTATATTTGTGCTTAAATAAGGTTTCAAATTCAACCTTTGACCATTCGGCCATTAAATCTTCTTTTAGAGACTCGGTAATTAACATATTAAGTTCAAAAGGAGCATATTTTCTATATAAGGTATTTATTTCATCGTAAAATTCTTTTGGCATTGAACCAGATTCTGTTAAAACTGACCAAGATGTTTTGCTGTTTGAAGTTGTTAATGTTGCATCAAAATCAGCAACAATAATTAAATTATCTTTATTAAAAGTTTTTAATTTATTATCTGTTCCTTTTTTAACAAATATCATTTTTATCTCCTTTCTTGCTTCTTGGTGTTATTATCTTAACTGCCTTTTGTAGCATTTTGAAATTAAAATTTCCTTCAGGCCCTTTTTCGCCATCAATGTTAATGTTTAAATTTTTACTTATTGAAACCGAAAATTCGCTTAAATTTAGTTTGGTTACATGTTTCTTATTTTTCACGTTGCTAATTCCAAATAAGAATAATTTAGCCATAGTGAATAAAGATGATAAATAATTCCAAAATGAATTTTTTCTCTTTATTAAAACAACATCGGCGCTTCCATCTTGCAAACAAGCATTTTTATTAATTTTAAATCCAGCAACGGATCTTGAATTGGCGATAATCATCATTATGTATTTGCCAGATGTAACATTTCCATCAGAGTCTATAATTCTAATTCTAAAATCTTTTATTGTAAACAATTGTTTAATTCCATAAAAAAAATATGCTAATTTACCCCAAAATCTTTTTGATTTTTGCTTTGTTGCATAACTACTATTAGTAAAAGCACCAGTACCACAAAAATATATGCCATAATTATTTTCATTAACTTTAAAAATATCGTGTTCAAAAATATGATTGTTTTTAATATTTTCTAAAGCTTTTTTATAGTTTCGTGGTATATTTAATGATCTTGAAATGTCGTTAACAGTCCCAGAAGGAATGTATCCGATAGTTGGTGAGTGTGGTTGCTCAGCTATTCCGTTTATTATTTCGCTAAAAGTTCCATCACCACCAGAAACAATTAAGTAATCAAATCTACCGCAACTTTCCTTTGCTAATAAAGTTGCATGTTTAGGGTATTGAGTTGGAGCAACTTGGACAAAATCAAATAAATTATTTAAATAATTTATTATGTATTTAATGCGTTTTTTCTTCTTGCTTTTTCCACTATTAGGGTTATAAATAAAAATACAATTCATTTTAAGTTCCTGTAAAGTTTTTGTAGTTATATTTATCGGTAGAGATTATATATGTTGTTGATATAGATTAACAATAATATAATTTATTTTTTAAATTATGTCAATACT
>CAKVOF010000064.1 GCA_934778125.1 uncultured Clostridia bacterium | reverse complement strand
TAATATAACTGGTTTAAATTTATATGCTTATTGTAATAATAACCCTATTATGTATGATGATCCTGAAGGGGATAGTGCACTTTTAGCAATGTTGATTGGTGCTGGAATTGGTGCTTTAGTTGCTTTGATTGGCCAAGCAGCAACAGATGCAGTTTCAAATATCAAAAAACATCAATTTGATATTTCAAAGTGGCAATTTTCTTCATGGCAAACATATGTTGGAGCTTGTGTTGGTGGAGCCGTTGCAGGTGCATTGACTCCATTTATGGGACCTGTTTACACTTCAACTATAAACAGTGCAATTTCATCAATTGTTGGTATGGGATTGGAAAATATAACTGGTGAATCAAATTACTCTATGGGTATTCAGCAGCTAACTAAATATATGTAATTTTATAAAAAATGTATAGATGTTTTCTATACTTTTTATTTATTTGGTGGTATAATATATATAGAGAAAGTGGTGATATTTTTATGTATAAAAGATCTGATTTTACTAAGAAGTATTATAAAACTGGTGAGGTTGCTAAAATACTTAATTTAACTATTAAAACGATTCAAAATTATGATCATAGTGGTAAGCTTAAATTTATTAGAACCACTACTAATTATAGACTTATGACACGTGAAGATCTTTTAGATTATTTAGATAAGGAAGGAATGCTTTGTGATATTTCCTTAGAAAAACGCGATGTTATTTATGCAAGAGTATCATCAAATGAACAAAAAATAAAAGGCGATTTAGATAGACAAGCTATGTTCTTAATTGAAAATGTTAATAATTTGATTAATCCACTTATTTTAAAAGAAGTTGGTAGTGGCTTAAATGATAAACGAAAAAAATTAATTGAATTAATTAATTTAGTATGTAATGACCAAGTTAAAAATGTTTATGTAACATATAAAGATAGATTAACAAGGTTTGGATTTAACTATTTAGAGGAAATGTTTAAGAACCATAATGTTCAAATTGTGGTTGTAAAAGATAAAAAGGAAGAAAAAGATGTGAAAGAGGAATTGGTTGATGATATGATGTCATTAATTGCTAGTTTCTCTGGGAAATTATATGGTATGAGAAGTAAGACAAATAAGTTGAAGGAGAATTGAAATGGGTAATATTAATAATTTAGGTGATTTAAAAAAGCTAGCTTCTAATGATACTATAATGAAGTGCTTTACGGAATTTTTTATGGAAATATATGGCGAATATAATAGTCATGATAAAAACTTTGTTTGTAATTATCAAGTAAAAAAAGGTAATTTAGTTATTGCTGAATTTACAAATAAAGATGATGCGTTATTATTTATTGAAGCATATCAAAATCATGATAAGCGAACAAAATGTAAGTTAATTGAAAATACAAATAATTTGGAGTAAATGATGGAAAAACAATTTACTATAGAAACAAGACTAGAATTAAACGAAGATGCAGTAAAATATCTAACTGAATATGTAGTTTTTTATAATGAAATTAGTCGTAAGCTATGGCAAATTGTTCGACTTTCAAATTTTAAAGAGCTATATACAAGAAGTAATTTTAATACTTATGTTTGTAATAAATATGATGTTTTAAAAAGAACAGCAAATTCGATTTATAGTGATTTAGTTGGTAGAAAGAAATCGTTATTAGAATTAAAAAAGACGGAACTATCAAATAAAAAAATAAGATATAGAATTCTTCTTAATAAAAAAGAAGAATTAATTAAAAAAATAAACAATCTTAAAGAAAAGGCTTATTTAAATGCTCTAAGTCAAAAAGAATTAATTAGATATAGGAAATACAAACATAAATATTATTTTATGTGTAATAAAATAAATAGC
>CAKVOF010000063.1 GCA_934778125.1 uncultured Clostridia bacterium | reverse complement strand
TCCATTATCTCTTTATGCCCTTCTATAACTCCACCTATCTTCTTCCTTATCAAGTGAACGAGATAAAATTTGTCTCCAAGATAATACCTTTTTAGATGGATCATCAACTTTTCCAACACTTCTATTTCCATTTCCAATTTGGTTTGAAAATTCTTTATTAGCTTTTTGTTTTAAATGTTCTTTAATTTGTTTTCCTAATTCTTCTTTTTTATCATTGTTTTTTTTATTGAAATTTTTTTCTAACTCTTGTTTTTCTTTTTTATCGCTTTCATTGTTATCAGATTCATTATCATTATCACGATCGTTATTTTTATTGTTTTCAGAACTTTTATTATTCATTTCATCATTATCTTCTAATTCATCCGAATCGGAATAACCATTTTCTTCAAGCCATTTTTTCATTTCATCTTTTAAATCACCCCAAGCATCATGTGAACCACTTGTTGATTCACTATCTTGATTATCATCACCACTTTCATTACTAGGCGATTGAGAGTCTTTAGAACCATTTGAATTACTTGAATCACTACTTTGGTTACCACTATCAGATTGATTTTGATTATTATCTTGCTCTTTTATTAATAACTCATACATTTCTTCAGCCGACTTACCACTTGCTTCTGGTTTATTAATCCATCCTTTACCCAATGGCAAACCATTCTCTAAAATTGTTTGATTAATTACCGCATCTGTTGCAATATTCCATGTTTTAGGCACTTTATCATCACTTCTTTTAATATGATCTAACGCAATATGCATTGTTTCATGAGCAAATATTGAGATTTTTTCTTCACGAGTTAATGAATCAATATATGATGGCGAATATAAAATTTTATTTCCCGTTGTGCAAGCAGTTCTAATACAACCTGCATGCACTGGAAAGGTTTCAGAAGCAATAATCTCAACACTATCTAAAGTTGAGCCAAGCAATGGAAACTTACTTAAAACTGTTTTTCTAATATTAAATTCTTCAACAATAGCATTTTGCATATTTTTCTCCACCTTTTAAATTAGTTAATACTAAAAGCCTAATTAACTTTATAAATTAAGCATAAATCCTTAATTCGTTTTGAAACATTTTCCACATTTGTGCAAGTTATAATTATTTGCGTGTTTTTAGGAAAATTATAACCATTTAATCCGTTATTTTTTAAAACCCCTAAAAACTTTAATTGCTCTTCACTTGAAATTTTGTCAATCGACTCAATCACTAATATGTTTTTATCCTTATTCTTAACTGATTTAATATTCATTTCTTTTAGCCAAGATGGTAAAACATATTCGCCATTATTACCAATTTTTATTCCAAGTTCACTAGATTCTATATCAGAATTTATTATTGTTGCTGAACCAAAAAATTTAGCCGAAACTCCAACTATAATTAAAGGATATTCATTATTATTTTTAATTACTTCTATTAATTTTATCATTTTGTTTTCCATTATTTCTCCCCCACATATTGTATTATCACCTTGCGTTTAATAAAACCATTTTATAGTGATTAATTATCATTAATAAGTTCACAATTTAACTCTTTACTTTTATCAATCTCGATTAATTCATTCCTAAGTTTATCTAATTCATCTTTATTGTTTTTAAGCGCATTTCTAAAATCAACGTCTTCAAAATCAAAAGAGTTTAAAAGTGCTTTTTCATAATCACCTACCATTCCATCAGAAAAATAAACAACGCTACCACGATACATATCATAATCTGTGTAATAGGATTTTGTTTGTTCATCATAATATGGCGAACCTTTTATCCAAGTTTTCCCAAGATTATAGCTAGCTCTAGCAAATATTTCAGCTTGCTTTGCAGATGAACATTTTACACCAATTTGATCTGATTCAGGATCGTATGATTTATAGTTATTATTCCAAAAATCTTCTATTGTTACTGCATAATCTCTATCTAAAACATCTTTCTTTTTAACTTCTCCGATTACTTTGCTATCAACCTCAATATTTTCATCACCTAACTCATTTATAAGTATCGCTCTTTCTGAATTCTCTCCAACCCATATGTTATCAAATTGAGATAATAGTTCTC
>CAKVOF010000062.1 GCA_934778125.1 uncultured Clostridia bacterium | reverse complement strand
TCCTCAAACGATTGTATTTTTTTTATTTAAATTAACAATAATTACCTGTTATCTTGAGTAAAACTTTCATATTTCAGTTAAGTGGATATAACAAAAAAGGCAGGAAACTTTTGGCGCTTAGCCAATGCGAATTTGATTTCATCAAATTCGCGATTTCAAACTTTGTCTGAAATCAGTTTCCTGCCCCTATCAAATCATGATGCAGTTAATTTTAATTAAATAAAACCATTTAAATAAAACCATTTATAACATTAAGCAGTTATTTAATAGTAATTCTTTTTGCAGTTTCAACTTGCTTTTTTTCTTTTGGAACTGAAATTGATAAAATACCATGCTCTAGTTTTGCATCAATATCTTCTTCTTTAATATCGCCAACATAGAACGAACGAGAGCAACCACCACATCTTCTTTCACGTCTAATGAAATTGCCCTTTTTATCTTTTTCATCATTGCATTCGTTTTTAGATGCTGAAATTGTTAAGTACCCATTTTTTAGATCAAGGTTGATATCTTCCTTTTTAAATCCTGGCATTTCAACTTCTAAATCATAGGCATTTTCTCTTTCTTTAATATCAGTTTTCATCATTTTTTCTATCTCTCTAAATTCATGTCTTGGAAACCTTGGGAAAAATGGTTCACCTAAAAAATCATCAAAGAATGATTCGAATAAATCTGGTTCTTCGCCCCCTCTTTGCATTAAATCTCTTCTATCATTATTGTATTTCATAAATTAATCCTCCCTAACAATAATTTATTTTTAACCTTTAAATAATCTCTTATTCAAAAATCAGCTATATTTTAATACTACTTATTAGCACTGTCAAGCAAAGAGTGCTAATTTTTTGCAATTTTTTAACTTTTTTATAGGCTTTTTACGCAAATTTGTGCAATTTGACCATAATTTAATGGGATTTATACATAAAAAATGAGCTTAATGAAGTAAACTCCGCAGGTATTACTTCATAATGCCCATATTTTTTTATCTATTTTTCAGTCTTTTCTGATTTTTCTTTTAATTTAGCTTCTAACTCTGAAATTTTTGATAATAATTTATTATATTCTTCCATTGTTAACACAACTTTATCTTTGTTAACTGTTGCCGGTTTAGCCCCATCCACTCTATATTCTTTTGATTTAATTTTAATAACAATCAACAACGCAAGCATAATAATTCCAACAATTAGGAATATCTGCCATTGTTTAACCACAAGAACATCGGTCGCCCCCGTTATCAATAAAGCTAGCGCTAGCTCTAAGTATGCAGTTGTTACATAATATGGGATTTGCAAATATAACAATTTCTTTTCAAGTAAAATAACTGTACTAACAATAACATCAAAAAGAATAGTAACAACCGCAATCCAAATTGTTATCTTTAAATAAACAGATCCAAAATCACCGAACGCTTTATTCGCCCAAATGTAGATTAAAATCAAAAGCGCTGATAACCCAATCAAACCTATAGTAACATAGCCTATTATCTTTTTTTCGGTTATTACATCAATAGCATTCAAAACAAACAATCCAGCCATAAAAATAGTTAATAAAGACAAATATGTGTTACCAATAAAGGTTGATCCCTTTAAGACTTTAAGTAATAATAAAATGCCAATTACTGCACTTAAAATAACACACACAATAGAAACCCAAGAAATAATCTTTTTAATTGTGCTTTTTTCCATTAAATATCTCTCCTTAATTAAATGTTATAAAATTGTATCACTAATCTTCACCAAATTCCAAACAAAATCTATTCAATTTTATATAATTAATTACAATAAACTTGCGATTTTAACAGAATTATCGTATTTTTATAGATCCAATTTCAATAATAATAATCTTCTACAGAATAAATTAAAAAATCTTGCCACCAACTCCAACTTTTTTCATAAAAACACTTGATTATTAATTAAACATGTAATATAATAATTCTTAGCAAAATGATGTTTTATCAATTTTGCACCAAACTTAATTATGGAAGGATGGCTGAGCGGTCGAAAGCGGCGGTCTTGAAAACCGTTGATGTGAGAGCATCCTGGGGTTCGAATCCCTATCCTTCCGCCATTAACCTGTCGTTCGGCGTGATTTACGCTGAACGACTTTTTTCTTTCCAAATTTTTTATTGTATTCTCAA
>CAKVOF010000061.1 GCA_934778125.1 uncultured Clostridia bacterium | reverse complement strand
GGATAGGGGATTGTAAATTAATCAAAATAAATTTATAAATTAATTATATTATTTAAAAAACAACAAAAAAGCGACAAAAAGTCGCTTTTTTTGGTGGGAGAGGCTGGATTCGAACCAACGAAGGCGGAGCCGACAGATTTACAGTCTGTTCCATTTGGCCACTCTGGAACTCTCCCAAAAATAAAATGGAGCTGGTGGTCGGAGTCGAACCAACAACCTGCTGATTACAAGTCAGCTGCTCTGCCATTGAGCCACACCAGCATATATAGATTATCAAACATTTAACATCAAATTGATTTAATTTGGTGCCTCGGGGCGGAATCGAACCACCGACACGAGGATTTTCAGTCCTCTGCTCTACCGACTGAGCTACCGAGGCAAACAAATTATGGCGACCTGAAGGGGACTCGAACCCCTGACCTCTAGCGTGACAGGCTAGCGTTCTAACCAGCTGAACTACCAGGCCATAATATAATAATTTGTTGTTGGTGGGCCTTCACGGACTTGAACCGCGGACCAACCGGTTATGAGCCGGTTGCTCTAACCAACTGAGCTAAAGGCCCAGATTAATTGGTCGGGGTGAAGAGACTCGAACTCCCGGCCCCATGATCCCAAATCATGTGCGCTACCAAACTGCGCTACACCCCGAAATGTTTCATAATCGATAACTGCTCTAGTTTACTATATATTAATGTTTGTGTCAAGAAAAATTTTAAAAAATTTTATTTAAAATTAAAAAAATTTTTAGGTTTATCGTATTTAATTAGTTGTTTATTAAGTGACACCTTAAACAAAATTAGTTTTTTTTCGTGTTTTTTTCTAATTTTTTTTAAATATGGATAATTTATAATAATTCTAACGATAATCTAGGAGTGAATATGGAAGTTGTTAGTGATGTAATAGATAACACATTATATGTAAATTTGTCAGGGGAACTTGATGAATGCTCATCAAATTATTTTAAACAAAAAATTGATGATTGCATTATTAAAAACAATTATAGAAAAGTAATATTTGATTTATTAGAGCTAACTTTTATGGATAGCACAGGTATAGGTGTTTTGATAGGAAGGTATAAATTGTTAAAAAAGAAAAGTGTTCCAATGTTTATTGTAAATCCAAATAAACAGGTTGATAAAATATTTAATATTTCTGGGCTTTACCAAATAATGCCTAAACTAAGTTAAGGAGTTGATTATGGATTGTGTTAATGAAATGAATGTTAAATTTTTAGCTATAAGTGAAAATGAAAGTTTTGCAAGAGTATGTGTTGCAAGTTTTTGTTCGATATTAAACCCAACATTAGATGAACTTGGTGATATAAAAACAGCAGTTAGTGAAGCAGTTACAAATTCAATAGTACATGCTTATCCGGGCAAGTTGGGATATGTTGAAATCGGTATGAAAATTTATAATAACAATGAAGTATACATATCTATCTCAGATGATGGGATTGGTATAAAAGACATAAACAAAGCTAGGGAACCTTTCTACACATCAAAGCCAAGTAAAGATAGAAGTGGCATGGGATTCACAGTTATGGAAGGCTTTATGGATTCAGTTGAAATATATTCAAAAGAAGGAAAGGGTGTTCAAGTTGTTATGAAAAAACTAATTGGAGAGGTTGAAATGGCAATTGGAGGTTAAATTGGAAAATTACGATTCTCTAAAATTAATAAAACTTGCTCAAAATGATAATTCAATGGCAAAAGAAATACTTATGAAACAAAATTCTCCTCTAATAAAAAGTGTTATCAAAAGGTTTATTGGAAAGGGAATAGAATATGATGATCTATATCAGCTGGGAAGTATGGGCTTTCTAAAGGCAATATATAATTTTGATGAAAGATTTAATGTTAAGTTTAGTACTTATGCTGTTCCAATGATTGCCGGTGAGGTTAAACGTTTCATGCGAGATAATGGCATTATCAAAGTTTCGCGAAGCGTTAAAACCATGAACATCAATATTAACAAATATATAGAAGCATTTATGAAGGAAAACTATAGATCTCCAAATATTGATGAAATAGCTAAACATTTTGAAATAGAAAGGCAAGAGGTCGTTTATATTATGGAAAGTAGTCAGCAACCAATATCATATAATATGCCTGTTGGAGATGATGACAATAATAAACAAGCCTTAATAGAAAAAATTGAAAATACAAGCTTAGACTCAGATATGGAT
>CAKVOF010000060.1 GCA_934778125.1 uncultured Clostridia bacterium | reverse complement strand
GTGAAAATGTTAACTCCAAGTTAAGAACTCCAGAAGTAGATAATATTTGTTCGATAACCTCTCAAATACCCGAACTTAGAGAACATATTTTAACAATTCAGCAAGAAGCAGCAAAAAACCATAGCCTAATAATTGAGGGCAGAGATATTGGCGCCGTTGTTTTACCTAATGCAACATTTAAGTTTTATCTTGATGCATCTCCTGAAGTTAGAGCAAATAGGAGGGTTCACGATGAGAAAAACGGCAAAAATATTTTTGATTACGATAAAGTTCTAGCTGATATTATTGAAAGGGATAGAAGAGATACACAAAGAAAAATATCCCCCTTGGTTAGGCTTCCCGAAGCAATTTACGTGAATTCTGATAATATGTCAATTGAAGAAGTTGTTGACTATATGTATAATATTATTGTGAAAGGTTAATTTATATGTTTTATGTCTTAAGATTTTTTGCGTATCTACCTTTAAAGATTTTATTTCCAACTAAAATAATAGGTAAAAAAAATAAAATTAAAAAGGGTAGAATGATTTTATGTTGTAATCATCAATCCAATAATGATGTGCCATTAATAGCCATTAGTTTTCATAGGCGATTTAAGTATATGGCTAAAGTGTCTTTATTCAAAAATAAATTTATTGGTTGGGTTTTGAGAATGTTAGGTGCGTATCCAGTAAACAGAGAAGAAGTTGATCTGGTTGCGATGAAAAAAACACTTGGCTATTTAAAAAACGAGAAAGCTGTTTGTTTATTTCCTGAAGGCACACGCGTAACAGAACATGAAAAATCTAGCTTAAAAAATGGAGCAATTATATTCAGTTTAAAAACAAAATCGCCAATACTTCCGTGTATTTTTCTTAAAAAACCAAGAGTTTTTAGAAGGAACAAATTTATTATAGGTGAACCATTGAAACTCTATGAGATGGAGCAGTTTAAAGATAAAAAAGTAAATGATGAATTAATTGAGCTAGGAAAAGAAATTTTGTTTGAAAAAATGAATGAATTATACACATTAGAAAAAAGGGGATAATTATGGGGAAAAGAACTAATTATATAGACTGGAACCAATACTTTATGGGGGTTTCATTACTATCTGCTCAAAGGAGCAAAGATCCAAACACTCAAGTTGGTGCGTGTATTGTTAATAATGATAATAGAATAATAAGTGTTGGCTATAATGGTTTTCCTAATGGTTGTGATGATGACAAAATGCCTTGGGAAAGGGAAGGTGATATGATTAACACTAAATACGCCTATGTTGTTCACGCGGAGTTAAATGCAATTTTAAATGCTAAAACTTCTCTTAGTGGATCAAAAATTTATGTTGCATTATTTCCTTGCAATGAGTGTGCTAAAGCAATTATTCAATCTGGAATCAAAGAAATATATTATTTAAGCGACAAGTATAATGGGACTGAAGCCAATATAGTTAGCAAAAAAATGTTAGATATGGCTGGGGTTAAATATAAACAATTAAAATTTGACACAAAGCACATTGTTTTAAATTTTGATGTTGAAAAATAATGATTTATTGAATTTAATGATAAAAGTATTGCATATATAAAAAAACATTACAATTGTAAAACTATCTCTATGAGATCAATTTTGTAATGTTTTTTTATTATTGTTCGGATTTTATTTGCTTAATATCTTATCAATGATTTTATTAGTGTTTTTGATTAATTCTTCCTTTGTTCCATTGTTTAATATAAAGTAGTCAGCATACGCGATAGGGCCACCTTTTTCAAGATTTTCGATTTCAGATATATCTCTTGTTTCAACATCATCGCGAAGCATAGGTCTTATTTCACGAATGGAAAGTCTTTCTATTCTTAATTCTTTGTCTGTAACAACACATATGAGTTCAATATTGTCTTTGTAGATATTCTTAAGATATTTATATTCGCTCCAAGAGTATAAACTTTCAATAACTACATTACCTTTATCATACGCCTCTTTTATTTTATTTTCGTTTAGTTTGGCATATATTGCCATATCGCCAGTGCTTCTAAATTCTTCACGAATTTTTTTTTCATTCTCCCAGTTTGTTGGAAGATTTCTTTTTTTTAGTTCATCAAACGTAACGGCGCCAAAATATATTTTATTAAATCCTCGATTTACCAACGTTTCTGTTACTTCTGTTTTTCCTGCCCCGCACATACCAACAACTGCAACTATTTTATTATCCATTCCATTCTCCTATTTATTTTTGATATGAATATTATATATTATTTAAACTCATTTTTCAAAATGAATTACTAATAAAGATATTTTATTCCTTTAGATTTACCTAAGATGACTTTTGCGATTTCTAGGGCAGAAGTGTTATTTGTGCATACTAAATCAAATTGAGATTTGTAGTATGGAAACATTTCATCAAATGGTTTCTCAAAAAAACCAACTTTAAT
>CAKVOF010000059.1 GCA_934778125.1 uncultured Clostridia bacterium | reverse complement strand
GAATAAAAAGTTATAAAAAAACACCATTAAGGTGTTTTTGGTGGGACATCAGGGACTCGAACCCTAGACCCACTGATTAAGAGGTGTGATTAAAACTTGTTAAAATAGTTTATTTTATATCCTAAAAATCTCTTTATTCCCTTATTTTACCTAGCAAATTCGTGTTATATAATTTTATTTCGTTTTATACTAAACCATATAATTTTATTTCAGTTTTTAGTGTTCAATTTTAGACAGATGTGAAACAAAGTATTTTTTAGGTAAAAGATATAAATAAAAATCTCAAAAATCAATATAAGTTTTTCAATTTATATTTTTTAGTGCTATTTTTTTTGATAGTTGTTAATTACAGGTATTTATGATAGATTAAATTAAAAAATATTGATGAAACTAAAAAAAAATTGAAAAAAATAAAATTTTGTATAAGATTTCTTATAATATATGCTATAATAAAAATAGGAATTCAATTTTAAGGAGGAAAATAAATTGAAAAAGAAATTATTGAGTTTTATTTTTGCTTTTTGCTTAATTATTCCTTGCATATTTTTGTTAAGTGCCTGTGGAAATGATAAAAAGTTAAATTACATTCAAGTATCCTTGGCTGATGGTAAATATTCAACATCAATTTACGAGACCAGAGATTTTGGTAATACTACCGGACTTAACAATATAAAAATAAAAGCGTATTATTCAGATGGTTCTGATGAAAATGTTGAATTGACTAATGCTCAAATAACCGTAAGTTTTTCGGCTGATGGCCTCGAGGAAAGTAGAGTTACTAAAACTTTTGAAGAATACACTCAAATGTGTGAGGATTCAAATCTTACAGCTGGCTCTTGGAGGTTAACTTTAAAGTATAAAGACAATTCTTGCGAAGTTAATATCTATGTTTCAAAAGTAAACGATAATAGCAACTACACTTTAAATGTTACAAGTAAAGTGGAAAATATTGGTGAAAATCAAATTTACTATGGAACAAAGTTTGAAGGTATCGACTATAGCGTTTTTAATGGCAACACCCAATTAGACGATAGTATTGTTGAAAAAATTTATATTTTAAATAAAAGTGATGATTCAACAAACTATGATAATTACGACATTTCTTCACTAACGCAAGAAGAAATCAACGCTTTGCCAAAGCCAAACGAAATTTACAATTCTGAAAGTTATAGTGCTTTTGATTTATCATATCTAGAAGGTGTTGAACCAGGCAAATATTTAATTTTTGCTGAAATAAAAGAACAAGAAAATTACCTTAAATCATATTCTGCTTATCAAACTCTTGTTGTAAAAAAATCACAAATCGTTGCAACTGCAGAGAATTTTAAGATTGATTTCACCTTTATCCAAGATTTTTGTAAAGGTGTTACTCTTGATGAAATGTTACATGGCATATCAAATGGTGATGGTTATTCATCTTTCGGTAATTCAAAAATAAATGGTAAACTATCATTACTTTTCAATTCTGACCTTAATGACGAAAATAATAATTTAGTAAATGATAACAAATTAACAAGTGAAACATTGATATGGCATAATTTTGAAAATTCCGATTGGGATTTCATTAGGACTAGTGAAATTGACGATAGAATTGCTATTTATGGCACCCTTGCGGAAGTCAATCCTAAAACATATAACTTTGATAGCACTAAAGGTGAAACAAACACAATAACAACCAAGGTTAAGTTTGTGCCTAAAGGAGATGAAAATTGGGCTGAAAAAGTTTATGCTGAATCTAAAGAATTTGAAATTACAATTATACTTCACAGAACTGCATATTCAGCACCTGAATTAACTGTTTCAGACGAGTTAAACGGCTTTAAGTATTCAACCGATAACAATGGTAATCCTCAAGAAATGAAATTCGAACTATATGTACCGAATTGTGCATTGATTCCTTATGACGCAACGCCAGAAGAATTAGAGCAATACTTGAGCACAGAAGTGAATAGAGCTTATTGTATTTATACTAATGCTAAATTTGAAAAACAAGAAGACAATGCAAACTATTATGTTTGTTCTTCAGCTGTTGGTAGTTATTTTATAAGATGTTATATTAATCCAAATTTATATTATAACGATGAATTAACTCCTCCTCATAGAAACATAACAATCACAAAACACGATAAAACGGGCGAAAATGAAGGATATATTGAATATAGCTGGACGATTTCAAAAGGAGATATTGCTGAACAATATTGTTATTCTGCAAACGTTGGCGAACAAATTAAATTCAATACAGATAATACTGTTGAATTAAAATTTGGAGAACATGATAATTATAAAGACGTCAATTTTGTTTGGGAAGCAATGGCTGTTGGAACAAATATTAACGGATTTATAAGCAATATTACCGGACGTTTTGAATCAATTGATGGGAAAAAGTCAAGTTATAAAAAGTTTGTTTTAGAAACTGACTTAACAACCGTTGAAAGCACAGAAGATTATTATAATTTAGTTATAAAAATTTCTGTTTCTGATGATAGCAACTGGAATAATTTTGAACAATATTTACT
>CAKVOF010000058.1 GCA_934778125.1 uncultured Clostridia bacterium | reverse complement strand
TCATATGTGCTTTTCTTAAAATTATCGGCGAAAACTAAAACTTCATTTAAAATCTCACTGAAAGGCTTTTTTAAATCAGACAACATTTTTATAATTAAACCAATTGTTAAAAGGCTATCTTTTCCCCAAATGTGATTTTCAACTGCAAGCCCGCCACTGCTTTCTCCACCAACTATAGATTTTGTTTCAATTAGTTTGCTAGAGATAAATTTAAAACCAACAGGTACTTCGTAGCATTTAAATCCCAAATTTTTTGCAACTGTGTCACAAAGAGTACTTGTGCAACAATTCTTAACTATTCCGCCTTTTTCGCCTAAATATTTAACTTTGTAATAGTAAATCATAGCAAGTAGGTAATTGTTATCTATAAACTTTCCTTTTTCATCAACAACAGCGAGTCTATCACCATCAGCATCAAGAGCAAAACCAATATCTGCTTTGCCAAGCAAAACGCTTTCTCTTAACTTTTCAATGTTGTTTACATTAGGTGCAGGGGGAATAAAATTAAAAAATGCATCTCTATATCCGTTTATAATATCAAAGTTATTTAAACCAACACCTTTTGAATATTTTTGAAGCTCTTCAACTGATGAGCCAAACATTGCATCGTAAACAACTTTCAAGCCCTTCCCACTATTTTCTAATTTTTGATTTTTAATTAAATAATTAATATATTTATCAATATAACTTACAATAAAGATACTTTTATTAATTTGTTCATTAAACTCGCAAGTGTTAATATTTGTGATTTTATTAAACTCTTTTTCAATTTCGTTTGTTTCTTCAATTGAAGCATCTTTTCCGTTTTTCACAAAAACTTTAACACCATTAAACATATATGGATTATGGCTGGCGGTTATCATAACTCCATAAGGGTTGTTATTCTCTTTTGAAGCGAACATAACTACTGGAGTTGTGCAAGAGTTGTTGAAATATTCAACTTTGAATCCGTTGCCAGCAAAGACTTCCGCACACCATTTTGCAAAATCTTCCGATTCGAATCTGTTATCATAACCAATGCATATCTCATTTTTAAGCTTTTTTTGGCTTGAAATGTTGCAAATAGCTTGGCATATTCTTTGAACGTTTTCTTTAGTGAAATCATCACCAATAATTCCTCTAAATCCGCCTGTTCCAAATTTTATACTTTTCATTTAACACCTTCTTATTTTAAAATTGGCAACATTATATCACAAACATTAAAATTTGTCTTGAAATTAGAGATTGTTTAAAAAATATTATTTAATTTATATAATGTTAGATATTAATTTCGTTAAATTGTTGAAAAATGTTATACACTTTGATATAATGTTAGCGAAAATTATATAGGAGAAACAAAATGAGTAAAAAAGAAAATAAATTTACTAAAGGTTTTAGAAATTTTTTTACCGACTTTAAAAAGTTTATAAGCCGTGGAAATATTGTTGATATGGCTGTGGGTGTTATTATTGGTAGTGCATTTAGTGCAATTGTTACTGCTTTAACCAATAAAATAATTATGCCACTTATCAACTTATTGTTATCAATTGGTGGTGAAAATGGATTAGAAAAAGCTTATACATTTTTAAAAACAGTTAGAGATCCTGTGACAAATGAAATAATATTAGAAAAAAGTATTTATATTGACTGGGGTGCATTCATAACCGCTATTATAAACTTCTTCTTAATTGCATTTGTGTTGTTCTTAATACTAAAAGCGATGATGCAAGCAAAACTTATGACAAATAACATTGAGAAATATAATAGTAAAGAATTAAGAGAAGAAAGAAAAGCAGTTAAAGCAAAGGCAAAGGAACAAGGAAAAGATTTTAAAGTTGCTTGGAAAGAACATTTAGAAGAAAAAGCAAAATTAGCAGAAGAAAAGAAAAAACAAGAAGAATTGGCAAAATCTGCACTAGAGAGCCAAGAGGACATCTTAAAAGATATTCGTGAATTATTAAAAGCTCAAATGGCAAGTGATAAGAATTTAGAGAAAGAAGAATATACTAAAGATAAGGTTGAAGAAACTGAATAAGTTTTTTTAATGGTGGTGAAAAATGTCTAGAAAATCTGAGAGACAAGAAAATATTATAGGGATATCTTTTTTAACTGGACTCTTTCTTCTACCCCTTGGAGTTGTGGGGATAATAATAATTATATATCAAATGATTAAAGGTGATGGTGTTCGAGGCAATACTATTCCATTGATTATTTCAATTTGTGTAACTATTTTAGGTGTTGTTGCTATGATTATTTACTCTATTTCATGTAAAAATTATTATAATAATGAAAATAGTAAAGAAGAATATGATAACGCAATAACAGGTGATAATGAAATGGAAAATGAAAAAGATGTGAAAGATTCCAATGAAAAGCTTCCAGAAAAACCAAGTAAAGATCAAACATCCATCGTGGGTAAGCAAATTTCTTGTGACTATTGCGGAGTAGTTGTTGATTCTAGCACATCAAGATGCCCTGGTTGTGGTGCTAGATGTAGAAAGAAAAAAAGTTAGTTTGCGTTTAATATAGTTAGTTAGAAAGGATAAAAAATAAAAAGTATTTTAGTTTTAATATATAAAAATAAAATTGAGATTTGCTTTTTATTTTTGGTTGAAATAAATGGTATAAAGGTTTAAAATTATAGGTTAAGGAGATGAAAAAATGCAAAATAAGAAAGCTAGTAAGATTTTGCTAACTTTAGGAATAGTTTTCGTTGTGGCGGGGGTTATCTTTGCTTCTATTGGAGTAGTGGGGATTGTGCGTTTTGCTGGTGATTCTATTAACGATACTATGGGTTGGGGAGAAAGCAAGGTTGAAAACACAACTGCTACTGCTATGAGAAATAACGCATTCACCTTTGCAGGAGCTGTGTTAATTCTTGTTGGATATATTTTAATAAGGATTTATAAGAGAATTAAATTGTTTAATGGTGAATAT
>CAKVOF010000057.1 GCA_934778125.1 uncultured Clostridia bacterium | reverse complement strand
GGTGCTTTAGCACAAATTTTGAACTCGTTTCAAAATTTACTTCCTATAGTTTATACTATAACACATGCTTAATTTTTGGCTTATCAGATAGCTTGTAAAGCAAAATTTTCGAACCAATAACACAAACAACTTCACACAAACATTCTTCTTCAATTTTGCTTGCAATAGAATGAATATCATCAACAATTGAGTTTTGTAATTTAACCTTTATTAGTTCGTGAGCATAAAGATTATCAATTATTTGCCTAACAACATTTTCAGTTAGACCATCTTTTCCAATATAAACTAAATCTGGCAACTTTTGACCTGAGCTCCTTAAAAGCAATCTTTCTTTTTTATCCATAAAAACTCCTCCATTTTCTAATCTTCAAATTCTAATTCAAAATCACCAAATCGAACAAGATCACCATTTTGAATACCTTTTTCTTTCAACGCATCAACGATGCCCTCTTCTTTGATTCTTTTTTGGAAATAAGCATTTGATCTATAGTCATTAAGAACCACATGCCTCAAAATTTCATCCACAAGCTCACCAGTAACTTCATAAACACCATCAACGATGTTAATCTCAAACTCTTTTAAGTTTCTTCTATCGATATCATACTCTTCTATCTCAAGCTTATTAACTGTTTGAACACTTGGAAGAAGTTCAACAATTTTCTTAAGCAAATCATCTAAGCCTATAAAGCCAACAGCACTAATCGGAAACACAGGAATGTCCCCAACATATTTTTTAAATTCATCAATTTTCGATTTATCTTCAAGCAAATCAATTTTATTTAGAGCTATAATTTGTGGAATCTTGGCTACTTTTTCACCATAGTTAGTTAACTCATGGTTAATTGCTTCATAGTCATCAATTGCATTTCTTCCTTCACTCCCAGATATATCAACAACATGAACCAAAAGCTTAGTTCTTTCAATATGGCGTAAGAAATCAAGCCCCAAACCAACACCTTCACTAGCACCAGAAATCAAGCCTGGAATATCAGCCATAACAAACGACTTATCATACGCCTTAACAACACCAATATTAGGGCTTAGTGTTGTGAAATGATAATTTGCAATTTTAGGTTTGGCGTTACTAATACTTGACAACAAACTACTTTTACCAACATTCGGGAACCCCACCAAACCAACATCTGCAATAGTTTTAAGTTCAAGTGACAACTTGAACTCTTTTGTTTTTATTCCAAGTTCGCTAAATCTTGGCGCTTGGCGAGTTGCAGTTGCAAATTTAGCATTTCCAAATCCACCTTTACCACCCTTCAAAGCAACAAATGTTTCGTCTTCATCAGTTAAATCAGCAATAACTTTACCCGACTCAACGTTCCTTATCACCGTGCCACGAGGAACTAAAATTTCAACATCCTTACCCTTTTTACCATATTGATTTGTACCCCTTCCATTTTCACCATTCTCAGCTCTAAACACTTTTTTAAATCTAAAATCAATCAAGTTTGTAAGATTGTTTGTGGTTCTAAATATCACAGAACCACCATCTCCACCATCACCGCCATTTGGTCCACCATTTGGAACGTGCTTTTCTCTTCGGAAAGAAACAGCGCCATCACCACCATTACCAGCCTTACATATTATTTCAACTTTATCTAAAAACATAATAAATCTCCATTATTTTTAACATTATTATTATAAACAAAAACTTTAACTATTCAAACATGATAACACAATTAATTTAATATAAATTCAAACATATGTCATACAACAGAAAACAAAAAATTCATATAAATTAATTGCAATTAATTTTAATTCAAGCACCACAATTATAAACAGCAAATCGACTTAAATGGGCAATCAACACATTTTACATTAGACTTTATTGAAGCTTTGCACATATATCTTCCAAACAAAACCATTAAGTAGTGAATATTATTCCAATCTTTCTCATCAAATTTAGAACAAATGACTTCTTCACATCGTTTAACATTTTTTCCAAAATATAAACCAAGCCTATTTGAAACTCTTAAAACGTGAGTATCAACAGCAACTGAAGGTATGTTAAATCCAACAGATCTAACAACATTTGCCGACTTTCTACCAACGCCAGATAAACTAGTTAAACTTTCCATAGTGCTTGGAACAATAGAATCAAAATCAGAAACCAATTTTTCACAACACTCTTTAATATGGCGAGCTTTACTTTTATAAAGCCCACAACTTTTAATCAATTTTTCTATTTCTTCCACATCGGCGCTTGCAAAATCTGAAGGAGTTTTAAATCTTTCAAAAAGTTTTTCAGAAACTAGATTAACCCTTTTATCAGTGCACTGGGCGCTTAGCATAACAGCAATTAAAAGCTCAAAATTATTAGAATAGTTTAGTTCACATTTTGGATTAGGAAAAAGATTATTAAGCTTAAGTAATATTTCTTGATTTGTCATAATTTATCTCAAAAATTTGTTTAAAATTTAATAAAACTATTACTAAATATAAAAACAAAATATAAAAAAAATTAATATTTAAATAACATTACTACTAGTTTTATTAAAACAAAGATATTATATCAAAAAAGAAATTTTTAGTAAATATAATTTTTATAGTTTATTAATTATAAAATACTACGACTAAATATTTAACTTGTTATGGTTAAATAAAAAAAATAAAAGCAATGTTCATTGCTTTTATAACACATTGAATTTTTATTTAATTATTAGTATATTTATACATATTTATTCATATTTATTAATGTTTATGAATAATTATACCAAATAATAAATATTTATTTATTATTTTTTATTTTTATTCACATTTATATATTTTTATGCAACCTTTTCGAAATAATTATTTCTTATATTTTTCTTATATATTCCAGCAAAAGAATTAAAATTTCCGGCACTTATGATTCTTAAAGCCCAATTTAAACTTGAATAATCAAGCTCCACACTTAAACCACAAGAAACGCTAATTTGTTTTGGAGTGCTCACAATTCTTCCCCCTAGCCTATATTTTTTAACTAGATCGTAAAACATTAATGTGTTAGTTCTATTTTTAAAAACAACATACAATTTATTCATAACACTCCTTGAGTATAATTATCAATTCTTATTCTCAATTCATAATATTAAATAACAACATATTATGTTAATAAGGATTTATTATGGTATATTTAGACTATTCATCAACAAGTAATAAAAAACCAAAAAAAGTAGTTTGGGCTTACAAAAACACAATAAAGCATTTATCAGTTAATTCAAGTCGTGGTGCATATCCACTATCAATTAAAGCAAGCATTAAAATACTAGAGGCAAGAAAT
>CAKVOF010000056.1 GCA_934778125.1 uncultured Clostridia bacterium | reverse complement strand
AAAACTTTCGAATTAAAAGATTCAAAACGCGACTCACTATATCAAACAGTTTATTCAAACAATTTGGTTAAAACACCTTTATTTGAATTATATGGCTCTTCTGGTAAAATAGAACTCAATGAAAAAACTCAATTCTATATTTCAGATATAAATTTACTTTCAAATAGCGAAAAGAAGGATTTAGCTGAAAAAATAAACCATTGTGAAATTATTAAAGAGTCGTATCAAATGACAGTATTCGCCAAAGGCTCAGATAATTCTGGTTCATATTGGGGTTCTGGAAACTATTCTATTAAAATCTCATATGGAAGCAGTAATAATTCATATGTTGTTTATAACTTTACTATAGATACTCTTCCAATATCAAATACCAAACTAAACAAAGTTATTAAAAATGAAGATGGCAGTTATTCAATTTCTAAAAACACAACTTTTGCAAATCAAAACACTTCAAATCTAATCAATGAAATGTTTACCCTAACATATAGTGCAAAAGAAAGTGGTTCACCAATCACAACCAAATATAGAAAAATCACGTTTGATTTTAATAGCACCTTTGGCTCTAAAATTATAGAAGGAAGCGGTTTTGAGGGAATTTCATCAAATAACTTTATAAACACAGATTCTTCAACTGCAAATATTGAATACGATTATTTATATAATCCTGAATTTGATTTAGAGGGTAAAGTTTATGCAAACAACGCATTCAACCCTTCATCTAGCACAATATACGAATTCACAATCACTGACTCGGCTGGCAATAGTGAATATTTCGTTGTTATATTCGATGCAACAACACCAGAATATAATCTAACATTCACCAATCCCGACAAACCTTACTACAACACTGGCTCAATCAAAATAATTGATGATTCAACCGAAGTTTATTGGGGAAATTATAAAGCAATAAAACTTGAAGCTGAATCCGTTGATGAGGATTATATTTTCAATAATAGCATCAATTATGAAGCAACTTTAAATGATAAATTATTAAAAGATATTTATTTAAATCCAAATAAATTCTGGGGAACAAACTTAAAAAGGTTCTGGGAAGTTAAAAAAGGCACATCAAGTGCAATTAAAGAAGTTGAATTAAACGAAAATGGCAGTTTAAAATACACAACTGATTTCAAAGACTCTAATGGTTGGAAAATAACAACAGCAAATATAGGTGGAAAACAAAAACCAGTTATATCATATTATTTACTAGTTCCTCTTGGTGATGTGTCGTTCCGCGTGGAGAGCACATCAAACACCACAAACACTCAGTATAAAATTTATAACCCAATTTCAAGTGGAATAAGAAGTGTGCTTTTAGATGTTTCCGCAACAGCTCTTGCTGAAAACTATGTTGAAAAGTATTATCCAACTTTATCATCAAGTTCTGATGACTATAAGGCATTAATATCCAAAATCAAGTCTGAAGTGTTAGCAAATCCAGTGAACAATAACTATGGTTTCATTGGTGAAAACAAATATATTTTCAATATAACCGATATTTTAAGAAACACAGCTGGCGATTCATTATGGATGAACTTTGATAAAACTTTAGCATATGTGGAAGGAACATTCGAAGAAAAATCTATAATACTAACTAAAAACACATCTGGAAGCTTCGTTAACCAATCTAATCGTAATAATAGTTTATTAAAAGCATTAACTCCTGAGTCAACCTACTCTGCTGGTCAATTATATTTATCTTTTGAAACAAACGAAACTATCCCAGCATACACCTTAGACTACAAATTCTACGATTTTGATCTTGACTTTTTCAACACATACAACTTAACAGATTACAAATCCTTAGATGAATCTAACGAAAGCTATGTGTTTGAGTTTGAGGATTCAACCAACAACAAAGTTTATAAATACACCGAAGAAAACAATAACAAACACATCGTTAATGCAGACAACACATCATTAATTCGCCAAGAGCCAGTGAGCAATTATCCATTCTCTATCGCTCCAAGCGGAAATTATATCACAAACATAGATTTAAATGCAGACAAAAACATTTTAATTAATAATCTAAAATCTCAAAACAATAAATGGAATTTAATTTACTCTTCAAAAGCAACTAATAATTCAATTAACGACTACACTCAAATAAACACAACAAATAGCGTTAGAAGATACTCAAACATTCTTAACTATCAAATGGAAAATAATTATATCAATTCTAAGCAAGGCCTATATGTGTTTAGGAGGATCTACACCGATTGCGTGGATTCATCAACTGGAATCGTTAAATCAGAGGAAGTTACTGGAATTTCTTTAGGAAATGACTACGCTATTAGATATTATGTTTATTATATCGATAGAAATAGAATAATCGACCTATCTTCAGCTATTGGTAATGAAATTGCTATGATTTTAGGTTATGGGGTAAATGAAAATAACTATAAAGAAACCTTTGATTATAGTTCTATTGAATCTATTCGTTCAAATTTAGTTGATTCAAGTTCTAGTTCAACAAACCCTACTTTCTCTCAACTAACAATGAATAGTGATAGCAATTTAATTGAAACAAATAAAATGCTATTTAAGTTAAACTATGTTCACGATAAATATAATGTTTGCAATGAGTATAACAAACAAATAGTTAATAATTCTTCAATGTCAAACTATTTATCTAAACTTAATGAAAAACTTAAAGTTGAAACTGATATAACAAAACAAGCTGAAATTCAAAATGAAATTTCAATATTTAAAAATATTGCTAAGTCTTATGTGTTCAATACCGGCACTGATAAATTCAACCTAAATTTCTCTTTATCAGAAAAAACTAACGCTTCAAATCCAGGCTATAGCTTCGTTGGAACAAGAAATCAAATGAATAATATAATAAATCCAAATAATAATTCTAGCAATAAGAATCTTGGGCTTGTTAGTTTCAACGAATTAAATGGCACAGCCTCAACATCTTCTGATAACAGCGGATTTAAAAGTTTGTATCGAAACTCAACTGACTACACAAACCCTAATAACAATCCAATTTCGATTATCTTAAGAAATCCAATGAAATATAACTTAGTTATCACAGATAATGCGGGAATTTCTGATGCTGATATCAACAAAAATAATGCTCAAGCAAATAGTTATCAAATTTATTATGAAATTAAAACAAAGCACCCAGAAGGATCTTATTGGGGAAAGAACTCAACATCTAACTATAAATCAAATGAAGATTCGAGTTCTGATAACTATAAAACAAATTTATTTGAAGAATTTTCAAAACTATTAGATATTTCAACTGCAACTCCTGATGACACAGCAGATAAATTATATGGTTACTCAAACAATAATTCATTATTCTTCTACTACAAACAAACAACAAGTAAGTTTGATGCTGAAATTGAGCCATATAAAGTTGTTGTAACAAAAATTGATGAGGTTAACTATAAATCATCAGTTATATTTGAAGTTAATAGAACATCTGATGGTAAATTTGAAATACCTTCTAAATATAATAGTAATGCCTTCATTCAAAACAAAGAAGAAAATCCAAATGAATGGATTATAGTTGTGTTTGATAACAACACTGCCACAAAAGAATTCAAAAATATTTTAGCAGACCCTAAAGAAAATGCTGAATATAGAATAACAATTAGATATAGAGGCGATAGTTCTCTATACTTAGATTCAAAAAGTGAGAATTCATCTTATAACTCAACCAATATATTAATAATTGATAAAGTTAAGCCTTTATATAACTTAATTAGATTGATGGAAAACGATAAAACATATTCTCATTCAAACTTAACTAACTTGCCATCGGGCTATAACTTCGATATAAAAAACTACTACTACTCTTTA
>CAKVOF010000055.1 GCA_934778125.1 uncultured Clostridia bacterium | reverse complement strand
ATGTTAAAAAAATTTTAATAGTTGGATTAGTTATATTGATGGCTGGGCTATTTATTGCGTTTTATTTTGTTTTTAAGCCATTTAAAACTGCTAGCCCAAAGCACTCAATCGCGATTGCTTTAGATGCCGGCTAAGGTGGAAGAGGTTTTAAGTAAAGATAGTTGAATTTTTTGATTTGTTAAACAAAGTGCCATATATTCCAAATTGAATATATGGCTTGTTAAAACTATTGTATCGGCTTTAGATGGTCAATTTTAACGGAAACACAATCGCCAAGATAGTTATTGTTTTCATCTAGTCTACCAAAATCTACTAGAATATAATCTTGAACTACCACATCTTCCATTATAGTTCCAATATCTCCTTTATGAACGTTAGATTTTGCATACTTTTCATCTTCTATAAGCAATTCAACTTGCTGATAAGCTTTAAATTTCTTGGGTTTAAAGCCTTTTTCTTTTAAAACAAAACTTTTCAAGTTATTCTCCATAAAATCTTTCAATTGTTTTGGCGGTTGGTCTTCTGTTAGCTTTAAATCTTCATTAAAAATTTCAACAAAGGCATAGTCTCCTTCGTTGAATTCATTAAAAAATAAGATTTTTGATGTTCTTTCATACTTTTCAATCACAAAACCTTTTGCATGTAAATATAAGTTATAAGTTTTATATTCCTCTTTTAAGTTTATTAATTCTACAAAATTCAATTTGTTCATTTAACCCAACCTCCAAATGGCGTGATATTCTTTAGTTTTCCTTCTGGGCACACCAACCACCCACTATAAAATATGTTGCCTTTTAAATTTACTTCTATTGAAATTCTCTGACCATACTTGTCTAGATCTTTTAATATATAGTTTCCAATAGAATATTGTTTTTTTGACTGTAATTCCATTTCTTGTTTTAGTTCTATCGAATTGTTTATATCATATCCCCACGATTCAAATATATATTTTTTGGAATTATTATTTGCAAATATATAATCAGTAAACTTTTTAATATCACATTCTGTATTGATTTTTAGTTTTACTTCATTAATATTCTTATTTAACTTACCACAATCGCATTGTTTATGTTGAGGGAATTTGGGTGTTTTTCTTTCAACAAAATAACACCCATCTAATTTTGTACAAATTAAGCAATGCCCAAATATTAACATTGCAATCCTTGTTATTTTTCGCCAAATCCCTTCCTCATTTGGAATTCCAAAATGATACCATTCTAACCATTTATTGTTGACTATTTCATTATTTACTATTTCAAAATTTTCAAATATACTCATATTATATTACAATTTCCTCCTTAAATGCAAAAAGATTAAAGAGATATAAATCCTCTCCAATCTTTTTATTTGCATTTTAACATAATATTTTTCAAAGTCAATATTTGTATGTCATTATTTGAGCAATTTTATAAATTTTTAATTTGATATGGTAATTGCTTTAATAAGATTTTAATGGGTTAAATCATTTATTTGGCTAGTCTATGAATATTTAAAAGTTTTGCACAATATACATTTTGTATGGTTATTAAATTAAATGTTAAAAAAATTTTAATAGTTGGATTAGTTATATTGATGGCTGGGCTATTTATTGCGTTTTATTTTGTTTTTAAGTCATTTAAAACTGCTAGCCCAAAGCACACAATCACGATTGTGTTAGATGCTGGACATGGTGGAAGAGATGATGGTTGCACGGGTGCTTCGGGAAGTAAAGAAGCAGAAATTAACCTTGCCATTGTGAAAAAAGCGGAAAGTATTTTTAAAGATTTTGGTATTAATGTTGTGCTTACAAGAACTAACGAAAACGCACTTTATGATGAGGGAGTTGAAAACTACAAAAAAGATGATATGGAAAAAAGAAAAAATATTATTGAAAATGCAAAGCCTGACTTCGTTATTAGCGTGCATATGAATTCCTACGCAAACTCATCTGAGCGTGGTGCTCAAGTTTACTATAAAGAAGGTGATGAAAAAGGCAAAAATTTTGCTGATGCAATTCAAAAATGCTTTATATGTCAGCTTGAGTCTGCAAGGAACAATTCAAATTTTGGTGATTATTATATGTTTAATTGCGTGGAAGTGCCAAGTGTGATTGTGGAGTGCGGGTTTATAACAAATCCGCAAGATGAAGCCTTATTATTAACTTCTGATTATCAAGAAAAGGTTGCTTATGCTATGCTTTGTGGAGTTTTAAGTTACTTCAATATAAGCAAAAGTTTAAGTGAGAATTAGTGAAAACTACCATCTATGTTCCTATATTTTTAGCAATAGAATCACAAAAAAACAATGTAAATATAATAAAAATTAGTAAAGTACTATACAATTTACATAATATGTGATATAATCAAGTATATTTATTTATATAGAAAGGAGAAAAACGTGGAACCACTCGTGGGAAAGTTATGTGCAAATATAGGAGGAGGTAATATAATTTGGCTTGGCCTCGTTCTTATTTTTCTTTTTGTGGCTTCTGCTTTTTTCTCGGCTTGTGAAACGGCATACTCAACTTCAAACCTTATTAGAATGAGAAATTATGCTGATGAAAACTATAAAGGTGCAAGGAAAGCCTTGCATATCTGTGAGAACTACGATAAAACTTTAACAACTATTCTAGTTGGAAATAACCTTGTGAATATCGCAAACACAACTATTGCTGCGTATATTTTCACGAATCTTATAACTTCACCAGTGCTTTCAAACATTCTAAACACTGTTGTGATGACTATTCTGATTTTAATCTTTGGCGAAATTCTTCCAAAAAGTTTTGCTAAGTTAAAACCAGAAGTTTTTGCTATGCGTTATTCTGGAATTATGAGAGCGGTTATGATTATTCTAACTCCTATCTCATGGTTTTTTATGAATATTCAAAAATTGGCTTTAAAAAGGACTAAAAAAGGAAATAAACACGCCCCAACTGTAACTGAAGATGAGCTTGAAAGCATTATCGACACTATGGAAGAAGAGGGTGTTATTGATCCAAACGATGCTAGCTTAATTCAAGGCGTTTTGGATCTTGATGATAAAACTGCTTACGACATTATGACTCCAAGAGTGGATATCACTGCTGTTGAAGACACTTTTACCGCGAGTGAAGTGTATGATGTTTTTGTGCAAAGTAAATATTCTAGGTTGCCAGTTTATAAGCAAGATATTGACCATATTGTTGGAATCATAAACTTGAAAGATTTTATTGTGGAGTATGTTAAAAATCCGCAATTCAACATCAAGCAAGTTATTTCTCAACCCGTTTATATCAATGAAAATCTAAAGGTTGATGATATCATTAGAAGAATGCAACGTGAGAAAAAGCATATTGCTTTAGTTCTTGATGAGTATGGTGGCACTAGCGGTCTTGTTTCGTTTGAAGATGCTCTAGAGCAAATGGTTGGCGAAATCTACGATGAATCTGATACTGAAGATGCGAAAGAACTTATCACAAAAATTGGCGACAATAAATATCTTGTTGATGCTGATATTTCCTTAGAAAAACTTTTTGAAGTTTTAGAAATTGAAAAACTTCCAGAAACCGAGTATAATTCTCTAGCGGGTTTCCTATATGAAAGTATAACAAACGTTCCAGAAGTAAATCAAGAAGTGGTGTTCAAAACCATAGATGAAAAAGTAGATAAAGCCGGCAACTATTATGATAAAACAATCAAGATGACATTTAAATTTGTGGTTGTGGTTAGGCGAAGGATAAAAAAGGTTGAGCTAACCATCGAATAAAAAAGCGAAAATGCTTCGCATAACTGTGTTTCTGATTAATTTTCAAAATGGTCATTTATTACAATAAACTCCCACCTTGAAAATTAATCGAGCCTTGT
>CAKVOF010000054.1 GCA_934778125.1 uncultured Clostridia bacterium | reverse complement strand
GTGCTGATATATTACTTGTTATAAAAATACTTGGGCGAATCTTCACGCCTTCTTCTTCATAAAAACTTAAACGATAGAATGAGTTGATAATTTTTTGAAGCTGATCGGAAGTCATATCCGGAAATTCTTCCCCGAAAAAGTCTACAATATATCTTCTGGCATCTTCAAAAAAAACACTTTTAACCATTCCCATTCTCCTTCAATATTTATAAAAGCCTTAAAACTATAAGTTTTAAAGCTTGAACACACGCATTTTTAACAATATTTATTATATATTAACAAATAAAATTTATATTTCAAAACAAAAAAACGCATTTTTTCATAAAAATAGAAAAATTTTTATAATTATTCATTATTTAAATTTTGCTACCAATACATTTTCTTTCATATTTCATATTATAACAAAAATCATTTTCTTCAAAATAAATTCTAAATATTGTTCGTTACACTCACAATGATATTATTCACTCCGTTCATAATGATATAAAATTGAACCTTCATTTTTGCATTAGCAAAAATATCATCACATAGCAATAACATTTATTTTAGTAAATATCACTGAACCGTAAGGTTCAATTTCATTGTAAACAAAAAAGAAAAGCCTTATTGACTTTTCTTTTTGTTTACTTGGTAGCCCTAAGGAGAATCGAACTCCTGACTTCACCGTGAGAGGGTGACGTCTTAACCTCTTGACCATAGGGCCATAATCACTTTTTTAGTATAACACAACAATTTCGCTTTTGCAAGAATTATTTATAAATTGTTAATAAATCGGTAAAATTGAAAAGTTTTATCTTTGCTTGTTGTGGGAGTGAAGCTTTTTAATAAATCAATGTAGATTTAAAATTCGCCCTATCCACTGCATATTTTGAAATTTAGAAAATCCAACAAATCCTTTTATTTGAACTTTTAATAATCAATTCCCTATTGCAAACGTTCATAAAATATGCTATATTATATATAATAAAAAGTGTTTGCTATAATGCCACAAAGGAGAAAATTATGGGAATCAAAAATTATGTTTCAAATATTTTACCTAGCAAAATCTTTAACAGTAAAAAAGATGAACCAGAAATGCCTTTAGATGACATTGATTATATAAAAAAGTATTTACTTGGAAATGAATCTAAAGCAAGCTCAATTGGCAAAGGTTCAAAAAAGACCGGGTACTTATTTAAAGATACAGATGGAAAAGAAATTGTTATTTTAAAAGTTGAAGATGTTTCTGTTGATAAAGATTTCGGAAGTAAACCAAATGAATATAATGCATCTCGCATTTTAAAAAGGTTTAATGAAAAACAAACTAAAACACATTATTTGAGAGAGTATGGTATTCAAACCCCACAGCTTATTAAGGCAATAGTTTTACCTGATAAAAAAGGCACTTACTCATATTTCGAGGAACAAGAAAAAGCTCCGGGCGAACAAATACAAATAGAAAAACCAAATAGTGATAGCGTTACTCCAGAACAATTAAAAGAAATTGACAAAAGAAATATTGAATTCACAAAACATAGAATATTAACAGGCAAAAAGCATTTAAGGAAATTTGGAAGAGATGCAATCGCATTAACTGAAATTCAAGCTTTTCAAGATTGCCATGGAGAACAAATTTTTTACGATAAAGAAAAAGGCTACACATTTATTGACTTAACCACAAGCAGTACTCCTGATTTTCAATCAAAAAAAGATTTAGTTGCAAGAATAAATGAGGCTTGTTCTAAAAAATATAAAGATGGTTCTTATTCAATTTATTGGACAGCACAAAAATTTTTAAATGCGATTTTATTTGGGTACTTTACTGAAGATAACACACCAAGTTGTTTTGAACAAAAAGTTTTAAACGGAATTTTAAAGCAACAAGCAATAGGTGAATTAAAAAAAGAATTTTCAAAATTTGGAAACATGATTGATGCTCTAAATCATTTAGAAAACAAATCTTCACAAACCTCCCTAACAAAAGACCAATTAAAATTATTGGATATTTATTTAAAAAACAAAAATGTTTATGCTAACAATCCCAAATTTGAAAGTGATGCTAAAGCAAGCTTAAAATTACCAGAGAATGTAAAAATAGAGAACTTATTAGATTGTGACTTTTTTGAAAAAGCCTACGAGTCGCTTTTCCAAAAAACGATTAATAATGATTCTAATGCAAAATTTCCAGAACATTCAATTTTAAATAACTCAGGCAATTCTTCAATTAATGAAGAATCCCCAAGGTCAAATAGTAGCTCAAATAGCTCGATAAACAACGACTCTACAAATGATTCTTCTTTTAATAACGGCCTACCAGAAGGGGTTGTTATGCAAAACGATGATATAACAATGTAGTAATCAAAATTCATAAATAAGGTGGTTTTATGAATACATTTTTAAATTTAAAAAAATCAATTAAAGATAAAATTGAATCAACTATTGCTGAGCAAGAAAAAGCTTATGCAAACCCAAGTGATATTAACCTTGTGATGATGGCAACTAATGGTGAACTAGACAAAATTGGTGAAGGCTCATTTAGTGAAGTTTTTGAATATCAAGATTGTCAAAATCACAAAAATGATAGAGTTATAATCAAATCGAAAATTCCCGTTTACACAAAATCAAGTGGATTCTATGAGAGGCAAAGATTGATTGATTTTTTACGTGAAATTGGTGTTAACACACCAAAACTTTATTTTTCATCTATTAAAAATGATGACTTAAACTCAAAACTTGGCAACATTTATGAAGTTGAAAGTTTGGTTCACGGCAACACAATCGGTTTGGTTAAAACTGCCTCTTTAGATATTTTTGCAAAAAAATACCCTAAACTTTTTAATTTTTATAGGTCACACTCTGAAAATTGTGGGAAAGAAGATGTGTTGGAACAATACAATTTAATGATGACAAAACACCGAATTGCAACTGGCAAACCTCACATCCAAAAATTTATAAATGGCTTTTTAAAGCTTTATGCTATCTCAGCATTTGTGGATTGCCATAGCGAAAACATTATGTATAACGCAAAAGATGGTTACTCATTTATTGACTTAACATTTCTTGCTGATAAAAATACTGTTTTCGATAGTTATAAAAGTTCACGAGATTTATTGAAATCTATCAAAAATGTTTACTCCGAAAATGATGACAGTTCTTGTTTTGATAGGATTATCGACCATTATAGAGATTACTATATGCTTAAGAAAATTACTTTTGATAAAGCATACACCTCGCTTATGAGAGATGGCCTTGGCATTGAAGCCGAATTTGATCCATACATTTCAACACGCCCAATTCTTAAACCAAACGAACATTTTGAAAAATATGTTTTCAATGGTGTTTTATTAAATCAATTTTTTGATGTTTTTGAAAATAGCGAAAATGATATTGAAATCGGTTCCCAAAGATATCAGGAATATAATGTTCCTAATAACTATTTTGCTATGAGTAAGCCATCATTACTCACATTAAAAAATGCAGTTTTAGGCGATAAAAAAGCACAAGGTAAAATTATTTTTTCTTGCAAGCTTGATTCCAATTTTGATTTTGTTAATGGATTTGATTCACAATTTTTCCTTGATGCTATGAACGGAAAATTCGATAATCCAGATATTAATGGCGAAAGAAAAACCGATGTGGAACTTAAAAATAACGCTTGCCATGCTGAAGATATTTGTTTTGAGTTTGAATAACAAGATATAATTTCGTTATGACAACAAGTTGGTTGTTGGAAAGGGGGAGTTCCCCATTTCAAGCGAAGCTTGAAATCGTGTGTGAGTCCCTCACACACCACAAACTTCGTTTGTGTGGGAACTCCCCATCGCCCACACAACAAAATCACATCTTAAACTTTATAACCAACTGGATGGATTTTGTGCATTGTATCTTGCGGATCCAAAAGCCTTAGGTCTTCATTTTCCATAACTACTGCCCTTTTTATTATGTTTTCACCATATTTATCACGGATTTTTTCGATTGCCTTATCGATTGATTCGTGTTTTTTTTGCATCTCATTATCAACAAACATATTAAGTTGCGTTGGCTTTTCGCAAAAACTTTTCAACCTAACACCTAAAGCTCTAATTGGCAATGTCCAATCGTATTTATCATATATCAATTTCAAGCAAGCGATTGCTATATCGTGAACATTATTTGTTGGATATTCAAGTTGAGTTTGCCTTTCAAAACTTTGCAAATCGCTTGTTTTTATGTGTACTTGAATTTCTTTAGTCCAAAAATCGTGCACTCTCGCTCTTTTAACAACACTCTCGCAAAGGGTGAAAACCACACTTTCTATTTGTGATTTCGTTTTCAAGTCTATGGGGCAAGTAACACTATTTCCTATCGACTTAATAGGATAATTTACCCCCACTTTCATAACTTCTGATTCATCTAATCCGTTTGCAAATAGCCAAATTTGATAACCATTCTTTCCTAAAATTTTTTTTAAAAACTCCGGATTGCAATTTGCAATATCTCCAATTGTGTTTAGGTTATATCGTTTAAGTTTTGCGTTTGTTGCCCTTCCCACAAATAATAGTTGATCGCAAGTTAGTTTCCAAATTTCTTTTTTAAAATTACCTTTAGTGATTATAAAAACGTGGCTTTCATCTTTCATATCGCTTCCAAACTTTGCAAAAATTTTGTTAAAACTAACACCTATATAC
>CAKVOF010000053.1 GCA_934778125.1 uncultured Clostridia bacterium | reverse complement strand
GAAAGTTATAGATATTTAGCAAACTTTGTAATTAAAAATAATCAATTGATGTCAATTAGTGTTCAAAAGTCACAACTTGTTAATAATAGCTATTTGATTGAATTAAATAAGAACGTGAATATTGTTTACGCGTTCAACGGGGTGGACCTAGTTTATGACAACAATGATTTTGTTAAAGTTGGATTAACACTTGATGAAGGTGACACAGCCACTGGAAATTACACAACAACTCAATCATCTGAATTCGTTAAGGGTGAAAGGGTAACGATTTTATCAAATAAAAACATTGATAAAAAATGCTTTTCTCATTGGGTTATTGGTGAAAATATAGAAAGAAATAATCCTTTAACTTTTATCATTGAAAGCGACTTAATTGTTCAATCGGTTTATAAAGAGTCGGTGTTGTTTGAGATAGCTGATGAGTGTAAAGACTATATTGTGTTAGAGGAATTAAATGGAAAATATGAATATTATGAAAATGCAATATTCTATTTTACTCTGCCTGAAAATAAAGCATTAGTTGAAAACAATATGATTAAACTAATATTTAAAGATTCAACAACTAATGAAGAACACGTATTTAATTACACATTTATTCAAGGCGAATATAACTTTATAAATATTATTGAATTACTAAGTAATAATGATTTCATAGGTTTAGTTCAACAATATGGAAATAAATGTAGAATCTCTTTTGAATTGCAAGATTTATTCAAATTAACCATTTCAAAGCCAGCCGATGAAACAGTTATTGGCGAAGATATTATTTTAGAAAAACAATATTTTAAAACAGGTGAGAAATACACACTACCAAACAACCCATATCATATAAATGGTAAAAAATTTGTAGGTTGGAGTGATGGAGTTAGTCGTTATCAACCAAATGATGAGATAACATTCGGTGAAACTGATATAACTTTAGTTGCTATTTTTGAAGAAGTTGAGATTGTAAACAAAGTTGTTGTAACTTTTATAAACACTCAAAACAATTCAACATACTTAACATATGAAATAGAATCTGGAGATAAAATTATTCCTCAATATGATTTACAAGCTGAGGGGCTTGTTTTGAGCTATTGGTATGAAGATGGTGCAACTATTCCATTCAACTTTAGTGAAGGTATTGTTGAGAATAAAACGCTTCTAACTCAATGGGTGAATGCGTATGGTGTTGAATATGCTTTAAATTTAGATAAAAGTTTTGCAACTGTTATAAACGGAAGGAATATGTCAAGTGTTCAAGAAACTGTTTATGGAAAAGAGTTTAGGGTGGGTTATTTATTAAGTTATTATCTAGGCAGAAAAGTAACTAGCATCGATGATTATGCGTTTTATAATTATAGCGGAGATGTTAATGTAATTGTTAATAACACTATTGAAAAAATTGGAAATTATAGTTTTGCAAAAAGGCAATCTAACAACGTTGACTATTCTATAATTGGGTTTGTTGGCAGTATTAGTAACGGGAAATTTAATTATAATACATCAATTCAATCAATTGGTAACTATGCGTTTGCTTATCAATATTATTTCTCAATATTTAACTTTAGTGATTTGTTAAACTTAAAAACAATTGGTGATTATGCATTTGCTAATGCAAAAATTGCATTAGTTGAAATAATGCCTAGTGTTTCTTATATTGGAAAATTTGCTTTTGCCAATTCAACTATATATAATTTAAAATTTTACCAAGGTGGCAGTGGACTTGAAATAGATGATTATGCATTCTATAATGCACTACTTAATTTTGGGAACATTGGCTCAAATATTAATAATGGTGGAATAATTAACACGGGTTATGATAACCAAGGAAATCAAATGTCTGCAAAGAATGAAGAAAATGGAAGTTATCAACTTTCTCTTCCGCTTCAAACAAAATCAGTTGGTAAATGTGTGTTTATGCAATATTGCTATCAGGGCTATTCATCTGGAATTAAATCTATATCCTTCTATGGCTTAGTAACAAGTATAGGTGAAGGTGCATTTAGCGTTGAAGGTCTTGAAACATTAACAATCCTTTCGTTTAATGGGCTTGATGCCCCAGAACCGGTTAATAAAACCCAAAACAATAAATACCATTTTAATGGTTACGCACTGTATGAAATGGAGAATGATTTACCAGAGAAGCTATTGTTGGTTGTTGCTAAAAATAATAATGAGTTTAATAACAATACTTTTGAAATTCCAAATACCGTGAAAAAAATAGGGGCTTTTGCAATGCTTGGAAACGAGGGAGGAAATATTCAAAAGGTTGTTATTCCAGAGAGTGTTAAAAGCATAGGTTATGGGGCTTTTATAACTCATTTGCAAAATGATGAAACACAAACATTAGCGGGGGCATATGAGTTTGTTTTTGAAGGTGACCTCCCAAGCGTTATTAAAGATGGTGAACAAACAAGAAGATATTATGACTTATTTGCTTTAAATCAAAATCTTAAAATTTATATAAACTATTCATCGATAAATAGCATAGCAAATTTTGATTTCGTAAACTATATAGTGTTTATTGCAGAATATCAAGGTGTTGAGTTTGAAAATGAAGTGTTATTATCAAACGGAACGACTTTAGAAAAATATAAATTGATCTGGTATGATAATAAGGATTTAACTGTTATTGCAGAAACATTCGTGCAAAATTTAACTTATTATGCAATAATTGGAGAAAAGGTTAGTGAATAACTTAGATGTGGTTAAAAGAATTGAAATATTAAGGCTTGGAAACAATGCAGAAGGAGTGGCAACTATTAACGGGAAAATAGCTTTCATTCCTTTTGCCTTGCCAAGTGAAAATGTAGATGCAAAACTTATGAAAGAAAATAAGTCATATTCTAATTATAAATTAATAAATATCAATAAAAAAAGCGATAGTAGGGTTATTAGTATTTGCCCTTATTATGAAGAATGTGGTGGTTGTGAGTTGCAACATTTAAATTATCAAAAATCGTTGCTTTTCAAAGAACAGAATTTACAAAATAATTTAAATAAAATCGCAAAATTAGTAGTTGGTGTTAAGCCAGCTGTTCCATCTTTGCAAAAATATAACTATAGAAATAAGTGCTCATTCCCAGTTTCAAAAATAAACAGTAAAACCTTTGTTGGTTATTATAGAAGAAATTCAAAAGAAATTGTTGAAGTTGAAGAGTGTGCGATTGCAAAGTATGAGATAAATGAAGCATATTCATTCGTTAAAAGATTTGTTGAGATGAATAACTTGGGATATGATTATTATAGTAAATCAGGATATATAAAGCACATTGTTATTAGAGTTTTAAATAATCATATTCAAATTGTTTTAGTAAGCAAGTATGAAAGCATTCCAAATCTTATGGAACTTGTTAATTTACTTAATGAAAATTTTCAGAGCTATAGTTTATTTATTAATGTTAATAAAATTGATAATGGCGAAATATTTTCTGATAACTTTAAGTTAATAACGGGTGAGCCCGAAATAATAACGTGCGAATTTGGTATTCATTATTTTGTTAGTCCATATTCTTTTCTGCAAATAAATGATTATATTAAAGAAAAGATATATTCAGATATTTTAAATGAAATATCAAAAGATGCAGTGGTTATTGATGCGTATAGTGGAAGTGGGCTTTTATCGGCTATTATGGCTAAAAAAGCAACGAAAGTGTTTGGAATCGAAATCAATAAGAGCGCATCTTTAAATGCTAATAAGTTAAAAGAATACAATAATATTTCAAATCTATTTAATATAAATGGAAATTGTGCTGTTGAGTTGCCAAGATTAATTAATAAATTAAAAACCGAATATAATAATATCAATATTGTTGTTGATCCCGCCAGAAATGGTTGCGATGAAAACTCGTTAAATTCAATATGTGAAAGTGGTGCAAATAAACTTATATATCTTTCTTGTAATCCATCAACATTGGCTAGAGACTTGATTATTTTATCAAAATGTTATAATATAATTAGTGTTCAACCATATGATATGTTTCCTCAAACATCAAATTTAGAAACATTGGTCATTATGCAAAAGAAGGGTTAATATGACAGAATATGAAATGTTAAGATATTTGCAAAATTATGATGAAGATATAAAATTATATGATTTCACCGTTGATGAACTAAATTCATTGGGTGGTGAAGTTGAAAATTATGAAAAATATAAAGAAAAGTATTTTGAATTTTATGATGATATTAAATCTTCATCATTAAAAAAGCAAGATTGGTAGAAAAAATAATAAACACTTCAATTTAACTAACAGGATTTGATTAGTTGTTAATTTGAAGTGTTTTTTATTTTTTAGATAGTAGGTGGTAATAAAACTGTACAGTATGAATATTTATACAGTTGTTGTAATAAATATACTTTTTTCAGTTTCTTATTATATATATGATATAATATATTCTAAGTACCATATACATAATATAGGCTTTAAGTGGAATTTGATATAATAAATGGTCTATAAACAAATCAACTAATCTATATTAATGTTGCCATCAAACTTTGGAATATAGCAAATGTCTGCACTTTCTTTATTTTGAAAAAATCCATTTTCAAATCCAAGATTTAATGCGTGACTTTTAACTGCTTTGTATTCGAGTGGTTTAATTTTTCTTCCAATAAGTTTATTATCAATAGCCTTATAATATGGAATGTATTGATTCATAACACTTATATATGTTTTATTGCCTAAGCGTGATGCAATCCAGTCAAGAACTTTGAATGAATCTTGCACGCAATTAGGCATAACTAAATGCCTAATAATTAGACCTTTCATCATAATTCCATTTTCAATGATATCGGTTGGTTGATTTTTTTTCATTTGAATTAAAGCTTGTGAAGCGTATTGAAAATAATCTTTTGCACTGCTAAGTTCAAGTGATAATTTCTCATCATAATATTTCAAAT
>CAKVOF010000052.1 GCA_934778125.1 uncultured Clostridia bacterium | reverse complement strand
GTGTGAACGTGATAAAAAAATAATAATGCTAAGATATTTTAGAGATAAAACGCAAAAAGAAGTTGCAAAAATAATAGGTGTTTCGCAAGTTCAAATCAGTAGACTTGAGAATAAAATTTTAAGTGAAATTCGTAGTAAGATTCAATAAAAAACATATGTAGTTTGAAACATGGGCTATACTAAAGTAGTTTTATATGTTTCTTCTTGCATATGTTTTTTTTATTAATCACTAATAATTATACCTAATTTATTATAAATATACTTAATTGTAAATGTCATATGGAATATCGTAAGAAGATTCTATTTCATTATTTGATTCTTGCTCAGAGTCGAGTAAATCATCTTCTACAAACTCAATTGAAGGTTCCATTAGATTACCTTTTGTGTCTGTAATTTTTGATTCTTTAGCAACATTGTCTATTTTATAATCGTTAATTGTAAATTTGTCGTCTAAGTTGTTTGCGGTTTCTTTCATTACAGTTTTATCATCAGGTTTAATATTATCACTTTGATTTAATTGGTCAGATTGTTGTATTTCCATAGATTCTGTCTCCATTTTAATAGTTTCATTCGTGGTTAAGTCGCTAATGTCAGCATTAGGGTTATTTAATTTTTCTTCATTTTCAATTAAAGTATTTTCATTGTTTGAATCTGAAGTATTTACCATAACTGGTTCCTTGAAAATTTCACTTGTTGCTGATAATTTATTTATGCCATTATCGATAGTGCCACGGTTGATTATGTCAACTAATGTATTGTAATTATATGTGTCAACATTACCATTATTTTTATTACTATTGAATAAATATTCATTGTTCCTGGCGTTATATAGATTACCATTGTTATCGTAATAGTAGATATTATTTGTGTTATCATTATTTAAGTTGTTTTGATTGATGACTGAATTTTCGTTAACACCATTGTTAAATTCAGTTGTGTTATACCCATTTGATATAATTTGCTCATCGTAGTTGTGTTGCGTACTCATTTCAGAATTAGCATCATTTAAAGTTTCATTGTCTTGAATAGTGTGATTATTTTCTGTAACATTGTTGTTATTATCAATTGTTTCGTTTTCTAATGTGGAATCACTTTTATAAGTGTCCACATTTGAAATGGAGTTATTTTTATTATTGTCTTCAATGATATATTGTTCATCAATATCGTAGTCATCAGTTTTTTCATTGTTATCATTTAAGATATTTTCATCATCAATTATATCAGTTTGTGTAGAATTTATAGAATAGTTATTATGTAAATTGTCGTTATCTAAATTAGTTTCATCGCTAATATCATTGTTATTTTTGTATGAATCAATGTTTACTATCTTATTATCAGTATTGTTTTCTTGTAATTCAGAGATAATGTCTTGCAATAAGTATTTCAATTGATCCAATGTTGCAAGAGCATTTTCGTGGTAATTAATTCTAGTATCTATGTGATTTAAAATTTTTAAATAATTACTATTCATAATGTCAATGCTTGTTGTTAAACCTGTTTGAGAATTGTTGCTAATATTAACTATCTCATTGTTTAATTGTCCGTTGCAAGCCCTTAGTCTTTTAGTTGTGGTGTTGATATCTTGGACATAGTTATTTAATGCATAAATTTTTTGTTGTGATGGCAAAGTGGAATAAGTCTTTAAATCATTATTGATTGATTTTACTTCATCAATTTTGCTTAGAAGATTAGCCTTATAATTGCTTAATGTGTTATTAGCTTCTAAAACATCTTCTGATATTGCGTATAATTTTTGAACTTTATAAATGTAGCTATTTAGTTGAGTGCTTGTATTGTCAGAATCATATGATGTTACATATCTAGGATTATATCTCAAGGCATCTGGAGTGAAGTTTTCTTCCACATAATAATATAAAACTTTAGGGCTAGATGTTGAACTAGAGTCATTAGATAATTTAACAATTTTATCATCGATTGGCTCATTAGTTAAAGGAATTACAACTACATTGCCGTTTTTTTCATCAGAAAGATTGTTGCTACTTGAATTTGTATTTGTTGAAATTGTTTCTACTAATTTGTTACAATTTTTTTGGTTGAAGTTCATATTTGGACAAGAACTGTTGTTGCAAATGTAACAATTAGTTGAAGGATCATAGTAACAATTATCGCAGTTTCGATTGTTTAAACAGTTTCCTGATTGGCAATTTGGATTGGCTGTGTTTTCTTGTAGTTTTTCTTTCAACTTATCTTTTATTAATTCTTTAAGCAAATCGTTAATTTCTTCGTTTTTATTTGATTTATTTTCTTGATCATCGGAATCAGCTGAGATAAATGTGTCAACATTTTTAAGTGAATTTGTTGATTTATGTGTGGTATATAAATCTGGGTTTGCAATATAGTTATTGTCAACAACATCTAATTTATTGACAATAATATTTAACTTGTTTAAACAATTATCAATGTTTTCGGCAATAACAGCTGTTGATGATGTAGTTGAACAGCTTGCAAAAAATGGTATAATTAACATAAAGCAAATAATTGATGTTATAATTTTTTTCATATAAAATCTCCTTAAACTAATTTTATTATGTGTGAAAAAATTTTTTTTATTTATTGGTTTATTATTTTTTCAAAAGGCAATAATTCAAAAGATAAAATTTCGAGGTTGATAATTATGGATGATAAAACAAGAAATGCAAAATACAATGATTACGTGTTGGCTAAAATTCCTAAAACCAAAAATTTTCCAACGCTAATTTATGCTTTTATTGTTGGTGGTGCTATATGTTGCTTAGGGCAAGCAATAATGGATATTATTAAATCCATATTTCCAACTATGGGGCAAGATGCAGTTACAGCATGGATGCTAATTATTCTTATATTTATAGCTAGTTTTCTTACTGCTATTGGAGTTTATGATAAAATAGGAATTTTTGCAGGTGCTGGATCAATAGTACCCATAACCGGCTTTTCAAATTCAATAACTAGCCCTGCTGTTGAATTCAAAAAAGAAGGCATCATATTTGGCTTATGTGTGAAAATGTTCACAGTTGCAGGGCCAGTAATTGTGAATGGCTTAGCGGTATCTTTTATTGTTGGAATAATATATTTATTTATTTGAGGTTTTTATGGCGAAGAAGTTAGGTAAACAAACTATTATGTTTAATGGCGTTGGAATTATTGATGGTTATTCAATTGCTGGAGATAAAGAGGCAAAAGGCAATTTTGGAAAGTATTTCGATGAAATATTTCTTGATGATAAATTGAAGCAAAAAACTTTTGAAAAGGCTGAACGTAAAATGATTGAATATGCAGTGAGTGGTCTATTCAATAAAACTAAAATGAGTAATTCGAAAATTGATGCAATGATAGGTGGTGACTTATTGAATCAAATTGTGTCCACAAGTTTTACTGCCCGCGATATGCAAATACCTTTATTAGGGGTTTATGGGGCGTGTAGTACAATGGCTGAATCGTTATTAGTTGGGGCAACATTTATAGATAGTGGGGCATTGGATAATGCTGTTTGTGTTACTGGTAGTCATTTTAGTTCTGCTGAAAGGCAATATCGCTTTCCGCTAGAATTAGGAAATCAACGCCCACCAACAAGTCAATGGACTGTAACTGCAGCTGGAGCAACGCTTTTATCAAACAATGTAACCTCTGGACCATATATTGTGAGTGGTACAATTGGCAAAGTAATTGATTTTGGAGTGAAAGATGTTAATAATATGGGTGCTGCTATGGCGCCTGCAACAGTTGACTGTGTTGTTACGCACTTAAAGAATAGTAATACAAAACCGGAAGATTATGATTTAATCCTCACGGGTGATTTAGGTAAACTTGGTAGTGAAATTTTTATTGATTTAATGGGCTATAATGGCTACAAAAAAATTAAAAATTATAAAGATTGTGGTCATATGATTTTTGATTGCAATCAAAAAACTTTCCAAGGTGGATCAGGTGCTGGCTGTTCTGCGTCAGTTTTAAATTCATATGTTATAAAAAAATTAAAACAAAAAAAATTAAACAATGTTTTGTTCGTTGCAACAGGTGCTTTGCTTAGTACAACGACTAGCCAACAAGGCGAAAGTATTCCTGGAATTGCGTATGCGATTCATATTTCAAATAATAAAGGAGTGTTAAAATGTGGTGGTTAACGTATTTAAAAGTTTTTGCAGTTGGTGGATTAATTTGTTTAATCGGACAAATTCTTATAATAAAAACAACAATAACAAGTTCAAGAATATTGGTGCTATTTGTTGTTATAGGTGCGATACTTGAGGGTTGTGGATTATATGAACCAATAGTTAATTTTGCCAGTGCCGGGGCGCTTGTACCAATAACGGGATTTGGTAGATCTTTGGCAAAAGGTGCAATAGATGGAGTTAAAGAAAATGGAGTGCTTGGAATATTTAGTGGTGGCTTAACAGCTACAGCAACGGGAATTTGTGCTTCTGTTATCTTTGCATATATCTTTGCTCTGATATTTAGTAGCAAAACAAAAAAATATTAATAGTTAGCATAATTTATATTGCATTTTTGATGTGTATGGTAATTAAGGGATAAGTGTAATATATTAGTTAATTATAATACAAGTTAGATAATATAAAAAATTAATATATTTTAACTTCATACTATTAAATGGTCAAGCATATATTTTAGTATGAGCAAATTAAAGTGCAAAACTCGAAGAAAAAGAAAACACAAACTAGCAATTTTAATGACGTTGTTGGTTGTGTTTTTTGTTTGCTATTATATCTTCTTAGTTTCACCACTTTTAATAAAGAATATTAAAATATCAGCTCAAAAAAATCTTTTAGATGCAATGAATTATTCAATCACTAAAACAGCTAATAGTGATTTTGTTTATAACAAGATGATAACGATAACATATGATAATGATGGAACAGTAAATTTAATTCAAACTAATATGAATGAGATAAATAAGATTTATGCCGTTTTAGGTGACAACACTGAAGAATATATTAAAAATTATAATAATT
>CAKVOF010000051.1 GCA_934778125.1 uncultured Clostridia bacterium | reverse complement strand
GCTTTAACCTGCTTCAAGGATTGTGCAGTTATGATAACAAATTTATTGTTTTTATGAGGAAAAATGGCTACCTAGTTTTAATCGCAATGCTGATAATATTTAGATTTACAAATATTTTTGAAAGTATTATATATGGATTAACATATCCAATTGAAGCTTTATGGAAATTAATTATATAAGGATTGTATACAATGGAAGAAAAAGATACAGCAATTAATGAGAAAATTCCTAATGAACCAACAACAGACTTAGATGTAGTACACAATGTTGATAAAGAAATTTCAGAGGAAAATGAGAATGAATCTGAGGGTATCACATTTAAACTAGATGATTTTGAAGGACCTTTGGATTTACTTCTTCATTTAATCAAAAAAAATAAAATGGAAATTGAAGATGTTAAGCTTGCCGATATTACCGATCAATATCTCGAAATGATGAATGATATTGATAGTATTGATATGGAAAAAGCAAGTGAATTTATAGTTATGGCTGCCGAATTGATTGAAATAAAGAGCAGAAGTTTATTGCCATATACTAGAGAACCTGAAGAAGAGGAAGAAGATCCTGAGTATCTAAAAGAAGTTAGAATCAAAGAGTATTTAATGTTGAAAGAGGAATGTGATAAACTTAAAACTCTAGAATGTACAGATAGATTCTATAAGTCACCGGAACCAGATGCGAATAAATATAGAATTGTTTTGAAAGATATGCAACTCGATATGCTTTTAGATGCTTTTATTCGAATCATGAATAAAACTGAAAAAGCTGTTGATAAACCACCTGAAAAAGAAATTGAAAAAGAAAAATTTACTGTTGAAAATAAAATTGCTAGCATAAAAGATGCATTGATAGTTAAAAAGAAAATTATGTTTAGTGAGTTATTCTCTGCAAGTATATCAAAAAACGAAATTGTTACAACATTTATGGCATTATTAGAATTATTAAAATTGCAAGAAATAAGAGTTGTTCAAAATGATTTGTTTAAAGATATTCAAATCGAAAAAAGGGAAGATGATGAAAATTCAGAAGATGAATTAGGAGAAAACAATGGATAATTTGAAAAGTGTTATAGAATCAATATTGTTTGTTGCTGGTGATGCAGTGGCTTTTAACGATATTGCAGAAAAACTTAATATATCTAATGATGAAGTTAAAGAAGCTGTTAACGGAATTAAAGAAGATTTTGAAAAGTTTGAAATGGGTATAAATCTTCAAATTTTTAATGAAAAAGCGCAATTGTGTTCTAATCCAAAAAATGCTCAAATGGTTGCTGAAGTTTTAAACCCAATTAGGGAAAGAGCTTTAACAAGGGTTGTTATGGAAGTTTGCGGAATTATCGCTTATAAACAGCCAATAACAAGGCTAGAAGTGGAAAATCTTAGAGGGTTTAATAGTGACTACGCAATAACAACTTTGCTAGAGAATAATTTAATAGAAGTTGTTGGGCGAAAAGATGCAATTGGAAAACCTTTATTATTTGGTACAACTGACACATTTTTGAAAAAGTTCAATCTAACATCATTAGATGATTTGCCTGATTATGATGAATTAATGGAGAGAATTCAAGTTTTACACACTAATTCCGAAAAGAAAGATAATAGTCTATTTGATTTCAGAGATATTCCAGAAAACAAGGATGAACAAATTTTGTTAGATGAACCAACTGAAGATGACAAAAAAATGATAGAGCAAATGGAAAATGAGTTAGAGAGCGGTGTTGTGAATGTTGCGTATTCTTCAAGTGAAATTGATCATGATGCTGAGGAGCTTGAAAAAGCTTTAGAAAACCTTAATTTTGAGTTGGATGAAATTAAAGAATTAAATAAAGAATTTAAATAAAACAAAAAATTAGATTATTTTATTTAATATTACAAAAACTATAGTATGTTTATTGTATTTTTGATAACAACTATAGTTTTTTTTGTTGTGACAATAAGGCTTGCATTTAGAGTGTTATTGGATTATGATATAAAAAACAATCATGGTAGATTAATAATAAAATTTTATTTTATTCCGATTATAGCTTATGAATTCGAAATAAGGCTTGGCTATATTTATTTAATAAATAAAAGAAAAAAAGTCAGAATTAAGGTGGATTTAAGCGCAAAAAGCATAAAGTTTATTAATGATTTAAGATTGTATCTATTTTCAAATATATATTTAACAAATTTTAACTTAACCACAGAAATAAGTTCATATAACCCATCAATAGTGGCATTAGTTATTTCATTTTTAATTCTAATTAAATACATATTTTATATTAAATTAGAAAATAATAATTCTGATACAAAAATTAGAATCAATAACATTTATAAATATTTTGATGGTGGATTTAAAATAGAGTTAAATGTAAAGTTATTTGTATCTTTATTAGATTTGATATTGGCCTTTTTAAAAGCTCAATTTAGCAGGAGTTATGGAGATGTTAAACAATGATGATAATGTTGCAGACGTAATAAATAGTACACTTCTTAATATTAAAGAAATTCTAGATGTTAATGCATCTGTAGGAAAGCCTATCAAAGTTGGTGATAGTTCTTTTGTTATCCCAGTTACAAAAATTAATGTTGGTTGTTTGAGTGGTGGAGCAAAAGTAAATAAAGTAGATAAGAAAAAAGTGAATGATATACCATTTAGTGGTGGTAGCGGAACAGGATTTAGCATAATTCCAATTGGCTTTATTTGTGTATTGAATAATTCTATAAAATATGTAAATTGCAATCAAGAAACATCAATTGTTGAAGATATGGTGAATGTTATAAATAAATCATTTTCAAAGATTGTTTTAAAGGAGGAGAAAAATGATAAGTAAGTCATTTGAAGTTAAATTTAATTTTTTTGTTGCCAGAATTATTCTAATTTTATTAATTATCACATTAAGCGCACCAACATTAAGTGTTTATGCATATTCGGCTGATCCTATTGAGATTTTTGCTCCGGCGAAAGCGATGGTTGTTTTAGAAGGCAACACAAATACTGTGCTTTATGAGTTTAATAAAGATGTTCAATTGCCCATGGCAAGTGTAACAAAAATAACAACTGCAATTCTTGCGATTGAAGAATGTGATGATCTTAATGAAATTATTACTGTAAGCGATAAAACTGTTGGTGTTGAGGGTACGAGCATATATTTAAATAAAGATGAACAAATAAGCGTTAAAGACCTCCTTTTGGGGCTTATTTTGGCTAGTGGTAACGATTGTGCAGTGGCGTTGGCTGAGCATTTTGGTGGATTAGAAGTTTTTGTTAAAAAGATGAATAATTTTGTGCAAAAAATTGGTGCAGTTAACACTCACTATGACAATCCTCATGGATTAGATAGTAAAACTCATTACACAACAGCTTATGATTTGGCATTAATAACATCTTATGCCCTTAAAAACGAAATTTTTAGAGATGTGTCAACAACTAAGTATGCCACAATAGAAAAAACAAACAATCATGAAAAAAGATATTTAAAAAATAAAAATAAATTATTGTTTAAAATGGAAAATTGCATTGGAGTGAAAACAGGTTTCACTGATAATGCAGGCAGATGCTTGGTAAATGCACATGAAGAAAATGATATGCAAATTATATCTGTAGTGTTAAGTTGTGGCCCAATGTTTGAGGAATGCGAAAGATTGACCAAAAAAGCTTTAGATGAATACGAAATGGTAACTTTTGTTAAGCCGTATAATTATATTTCAGATGTTATTGTTGAAAGTGGTGAAGTGAACAATATTGGGATAGCAAATGTTAGGGGTTATAAAGTACCAGTGTTAAAATCTGAAAAAGAAAGCTATGAAGTAAAATATGACTTTCCTAATAGCGTTGTGGCTCCAATTGAATTAAATAGTGTGATTGGTAAAGTATTTGTTTTAAAAAATGGAGAAATTGTGTTTGAAGAAAATATTTACACAATCGAAGAAACAAGAAATATTGACATAAAACATATATTAAACAATATCATTTCAAAGTTTCAAATAAGTAATTAAAAGAAAGTTTTAAAAACTTTCTTTTTTTAATTTATTAATTTTACATATTAAATTAAAATCTATATAATATGAATTAGATGAATGATAAAGGTGAGTATGAGAATAAATTCTTTTTTAGCAAGATGCGGATTAGGTAGTAGGCGAAAAGTTGAAGAACTTATATTAAAGAAACAAGTATTTGTTAATGGCTCAAATATAATTTCTTTATCAACCCAGATTGATCCACAAAAAGATGAAGTTATATGTAATAATAAAAAACTGACATTAATAGAAGATAAAATTTATTTAATGCTAAATAAACCAAAGTTGGTTTTATCAACAGTTTCTGATGATCGTGGAAGAAAAACAGTTATGGATTATGTTGATAAAACAATAAATCTTTTCCCAGTTGGACGCTTGGATTACAACACTGAAGGTTTAATATTGTTAACTAATGATGGTGAGTTTGCTAATAATGTTATTCACCCTTCAAAAATGATATGGAAAACATACGAAGCAAAATTAAATAAAACACCAAAACCAATTGACTTAGTTAAATTAAGAAAAGGTGTTGATATTGGCGATGTGATAAAAACATCACCGGCTCAGGTTTCTAATCCTGAATTATGTGATGATGGGTTATATAAAGTCGTTATTAAAATATCAGAAGGAAGAAATCGACAAATTAGAAGAATGTTTAAAGCTGTGGGTTATAATGTTTTAGAACTGAAGCGAATAGCTATTGGGAATTTGCTGTTGGGTAACTTAAAGTCTGGTAAAATTAAGACTTTAACAGATAATGATATAAAGAACATATTTAATTAAGGAGTTTGAGAAATGGGAAACTTAACTATTGCAATTGATGGGCCAAGTGGTGCAGGTAAAAGCACAATCACAACAAGATTAGCTAATAAACTTGGAATCTTTCAATTAAATACAGGTGCTCTATATAGGGCAATTGGTTTATATTATTTAGAAAATAACATTGATGTTAACAACACTAATGAAGTTTTAAAACATATTAATGATATTGATATAAAAGTTAAATATGATGGTATTGACCAAATCACGCTTCTAAATGGTGAAA
>CAKVOF010000050.1 GCA_934778125.1 uncultured Clostridia bacterium | reverse complement strand
CATCAGGCTCGGTTTCCACTAAAATGTTAAAATCATTTTTAAGCCAATTGAAGCCACTAGTTAAAGATTCTGATCTAAAAGTTTGTTGTTTCGACACAAAAACATATGGATTTGCTGAAATTAAAAATAAATCTGACATAGATAACTTTAGAGCAGAAGGTGGTGGTGGAACAAATCTTGATTGCGCTCTTCGTGGTTTTACAAAAGATAAGGATTCAAATAAAATCATTTTCACTGATGGTTTTGGAATTATGCCAAGTGATGACCTAAAAAATTTGAAAAATGTTTATTGGATTTTATATGATCATCCTTCTACTTTTGAGCCGTGTTGCGGAAAAGTTATTAGATGCAACTCATCTGAATTTGAATCAAATATATCAAGTGAAAACTCAGAAATAGATGATAGTTTTTTTGATATGATATAATGTATACAAGTTATATTGTTTTATTAATTATATTATTTAGAGGCGAAAAATTAATTTTCGCCTTTTTTGTTGAGAACGGTGAGTTTTTGTAGTATTTTAAAGTTTGTTTATAAATTTTAACTTTTTATTTGATTTAAGTATATAAATTTAGTAATATATTTGTATTGAATTTAATTAGGAGTTATTATGAACACAGAAGAAATTTCTTTATATTTTGATGAATTAGAAAGTGAATTTGAAAAGACTTATGATCACTTAGTTGATGATTTAGCTCAAATAAGAGCAGGAAGAGCTAATCCAAAAATTGTTGAAAAAGTTATGGTTGATTATTATGGCACCATGACTCCACTAAATCAAATGGCAACAATTTCTGTTCCAGAAGCTAGAATGATAACAATCAGTTTATGGGACATTAGCCAAATAAAAGCGGCTGTTAAAGCAATTGAAACTGCAAACCTTGGCTTAAATCCTAGCGATGATGGAAGAGTAATTAGGTTGATCATTCCTCAATTAACTGAAGAGAGAAGAAAAGAATATGTTAAGGATATCAAAGCTAAAACTGAAAACGCAAGGGTTGTGTGCAGAAATGCAAGGCGTGATTGCTTAGATGAATTTAAGAAAATGAAAAAAGAGTCTTTAATAACTGAAGATGAATTAGCGCAACTTGAAAAAGATGTTCAAAAAAGATTGGACTCAGCTATTGAGAGAATTGATAAAGCTAGTGCCACAAAAGAAAAAGATATTATGGAAGTTTAAATAATTAATAGGAGTTAGTTTTGAAGGAAAGTGAAACAATTTTAAAACTTCCCAACCATATTGCATATATTATTGATGGCAATGGTAGATGGGCTAAGGCAAGAGGTTTATCTCGCTCTTTAGGGCATAAAGCAGGTTTTAATAACTTAAAAAAAATACTTAAAGAGTCATTTTATAATTATGGAATTAAATATGTGAGCGTTTATGCTTTTTCCACTGAAAATTGGAATAGGCCTAAAGCTGAAGTTGATTATCTGATTGATTTATTCACAGATTATGTTTCAAATGATTTTATGAAGCAATTTCCAAAAGTTAAATTAAATATTATGGGGGACTACACCGTTTTCCCTGATAAACTGCAAGAAAACGCTAATAAAACAATTGAAGCAACTAAAGGTGAAACTGATTTTGTTTTAAATCTTGGAATCAACTATGGCGGAAGAGATGAAATTGTTTATGCAGTTAATAAATTAATTGGTAATGGCGAAACTAACATAACTAAAGAAAAAATAAGCGGTGCACTTTACACTGCTAATATTCCAGATCCTGATTTTATTATAAGAACTAGTGGTGAGCAACGCCTTAGTAATTTTATGCTATGGCAATGTTCTTATTCTGAATTATATTTTCCTAAAGTTCATTGGCCAGCTTTTGGAAAAAAAGAACTTGAAAAAGCATTAATTGAGTATTCAAGGCGTGATAGAAGGTTTGGAAAAATTATTGAAACTAATTAGGAGATACTTATGAAAAAAAGAGTTTTAACGGGCAGTGTTATTCTTATCGCTGTTGTATTGTTTTTTTTGAGCAGGATGCTAACGCCATATATTTTTGATTGTTTTATAGCTCTTTGTGGTATTGTTGCTTGCATAGAAATTGCTCAAATTCAAAATAAAGCCGGTAAATATGTTAATATTGCTCTTGTTTGCACTATGCCAATAACGATTTTAGTTGGAACGATTATTGGAATTCTAAATAAACGTGGTTTTGCATATTATTTAGTGTATGTTTTATGCTTAATAATTTTTTATTTTATCCTTGCATTTATTTTTGCTTTAATAACAAAAAAGGATTCATTAAAAGAATTGCATATGTCTAGAAAAACATATGGACTAGCTAAATATAGCGTTATTAAAGCATTAAGAACAGTTTTTTTGTTTATATATCCAACATTCTTTTTTGCAAGTTTTTATTTTATAAACCATTTTGCTGAATTTAGTGATATTGTTTCAAAATATGGAACTGGAACAACTGATAATCCTGCAATTAACGTTAGTCTTTTTGCAACATTTATTTTAATTTTTGTTTTTGTTTGCACAATGCTAACCGACACATTTGCGATGCTTTCTGGAATGTTATTTAAAGGAAAAAAACTATGCCCTAAAATTAGCCCAAAAAAAACGATCAGCGGTGCTATTGGTGGCTTAGTTATGGCTATTATTGGAACTTTGTGCTTATTTTTAATCTTCGACACTAATCCGGATTTTTCAGCTGTGTATGAAAAAATAAATTTCAGTGCGTTTAAGGTTATTTTGTTAGCTCTATTTGGTTCTGTAGTATCGCAATGTGGTGATATATTTGAGAGCTTTTTAAAAAGAAAGGCTGATGTGAAGGATAGCGGAAATATTTTGCCAGGTCACGGCGGTATTATGGATAGAATGGATGGTATTTGCTTTAATGCATTATACTCATTTATATTTATTTCTTTATTATTTATTTAGGAGTTAGAGTTGACTAATTTTTTATGTTCAAGCGGATTTCTAAGCGGAATCCTTTACGTGTTTATTGCAATTTTAATACTATTATTAATGATAACAATTCATGAATTAGGGCACTATACAGCTGGGAAATTATTGCATTTTAAAATTAATGAGTTTTCAATCGGTTTTGGAAAAGCACTTTACGAAAAAACGATGAAAAGTGGTGAGAAATTTGCAATAAGAATTTTTCCTCTTGGTGGTTATTGTGCATTTGAGGGTGAGGATGCTAATTCAGATGTTATTGGCTCATTTAATTCTCAAAAGTGTTGGAAAAGATTAATTGTTTTATTTTTTGGGGCGTTTTTTAACTTTTTATCTGCAATATTATTTTCAATAATTTTGCTTATGGCAGTTGGGGATAATACTCCCAAAATTGTTGAAATAGACCAGAACGTGATGGGAAACCCAAATCCTAATGCTATTGTTTTGGAAGTTGATGATGTTATTTTAGAAGTTAATGGTAAAAGACCTACATTTTTAAATGGAGGAATCACGCAACTGCTTAATAAATATAATGTTGGTGATAAAATTGAATTAACCATAAAAAGAAATGGCAAAAAACTAGATGAGCCAGTTATTATTGAAAAAGTTGCCTATTATTATCAAGATGACTTTGGCAGGACTATTGAAACCGGTGTGGTTGGTATTAAGAGTGATTTAGTGACTTATTCTTTTGGTGAAGCATTAGTTAAGTGTGTTCCATTTTGTTGTGAAACAGCTTGGGAATGTTTAGTTATTTTAGGAAAATTGCTAATTGGCCAATATAGCGTTTCGGATATTGGTGGACCAATAACAACTGTTAAGGTGATTGCAAAAGCTTCTGCAATGAGTTTTAAAAATATTTTGCTTCTAATTCCTGTTATTGCTGTTAATTTGGCTGTGTTTAACTTATTACCACTTCCAGCGCTCGATGGTGGAAGAATGGTGTTTGTTTTGATAGAATGGATTCGAAAAAAGCCAATTAATAGAGATTTGGAAAATAAAATTCACACAATTGGTATCATAGTCTTATTCACTTTGGTTATAATAATCGACTTGCTTCAATTGTTTGTGTTTAGGAGAATATAATTTGCAAAAGATAATTGAATGGTTAAACGAGAATTCAAAAAACGATTATTCAAATTTTAAACTTTTAGAAATAGAATATGAAAAAAATACTAATAAAACAACATTTAAGTTTCACTATTTAGGTGAAACTTTTGTTGATAAAACGAAAGATGATTTAAAGAATTTACTTTCAGAATATTTGCAGTATTCAACTGATGTTAACATAAAATTAAAGCCATATTTTATTGATTGTAGAGTTTTAAAAACACTTGTAAGCGAATATTTAAAGCAATTCTATAATGGAGTGTATGTTTTATTTGATGAAAACAATATCGTTGTTAATAAAATTGATGAAAAAAAGTATGAAATAATACTTTTGTGTGATAATGCTCAATTCACATATTTAGATGATAAACAATTTGAAAAAGATATAAATTCTTATTTTGCTGAAGTGTTATTTGATGAAGTTTCATGCAAATTAGAACAACAAAAAGTCGAAAATAACGAGCAAAAAATTGTTGAATCAAAATATAAAGTTGTTTCACCTGAAGATTATATTTTGTTTTCGCAAAGCAATCTATTTGACACAAAAGTTCAAGTGAATGATTATTTAAAAAATAACACTTTCGTTGTTTTCGATCTTGAAACCACTGGTTTGTTTTATAACGAAGATGAGATAACGGAAATTGGAGCAGTTAAAATTATTGATGGCCGAATTGCTCAAACATTCACTACATTATTAAAACCATCAAAAAAGATTTCAGAAGAAATAACAAAAATTACTGGAATAACAAATGAGATGGTTGCAGATGCACCAACTTTTGAAAATGTTGTAGGCGATTTTTACGAATTTTGCAAAGGTTCAATATTGGTTGGATATAATATTTTAGAATTCGATATTAAATTTTTGAATTATCACGCTCAAAAGTATGGGTTTAACTTTGACCATAAAATTGATGATGCATTGCTGATGGCACGTAAATACTTATTAGGATTAAAAAGGTATAAACTAAAAGATGTTTCAAATCATTTAGGTGTTGTGTTAGATAATGCTCATAGAGCGCTATTTGA
>CAKVOF010000049.1 GCA_934778125.1 uncultured Clostridia bacterium | reverse complement strand
CCTATATACACAACCAATCCAAGCTCATTTAAAACCTCTTCATAGATTTTTCTTGCAATTTCAACGGCATCGCTCCAATTACTAACAGTTCTTGATAAATCAATCCACGCTTCATCAATTCCAAAACTTTCCACATTATCAGAATGCCTTTTATATATATCTTTCACTTTCTTAGATATAGCATAATATTTGTTTAAGTCAGCAGTTATAGCTTTGAACTCATAACTTGAACCTTTACATTTTTCTTCCGCTTCCCAAATAGTATCGCCAGTTTTAATGCCAAGTTTTTTTGCAATTTGATTTTTCGCCAAAACTATTCCATGCCTTTTGCTTGCATCACCACACACAACAAGTGCAAATTTACTCAACTCTGGATTTTCCATACACTCAACACTTGCGTAAAAATTTGTTAAATCACTATGCAAAATAAACCTTTTCATCTTGAGCCCCTTTTCTTTGTTTATATTATCAATGTTATCATTCAACTTAACCAAATATGCAATGTTTCATATTTTTGCGACTTCTTATTTGGCAAAGCCACTTACAAACATCATCACAGATTAATGTTACATACTTTCTTTGATATACAATTATTTTACTGTATTATATAGAACATATGTTCTATTATATACAATAAAAAAAGATTTGTAAATAGTTTATCGTAATTTTCTTCACAAATCTTTTATTTTTCTAAACTCTTGGATAAATAAATCTTTTAATTATCACATAAGGTTGTAATTTATCAAATTTAAAATAACACGAAACAACCAAACAATTTATTTAAAAGCGTTTGGATTATAAACCAACTGAGAGATTAAAACTTCAACATTAAATGGTTCTTTAACCGTTGAACATTCTCTAGTTTTGAAAACTAATTTATCGCCAATTGCATATTTATCGATAATCTCCTGGATTTTAGCTGGGCTAATATCTTTAGTTTCAATTGTTTCTTTCAATTCAAAATCATCAACCCCGCCATTTGATATTTTCTTATATACTTTAATTTCAGAAACAACACTTTCTTTGTTTTTGGTTGCGTTGAATCTTCCAGTTGTTCCAGAAACATAATTAATATTGTATGCGTTGATATTTGAAACAAAGGTCACAAGAGTTTGAGTAACTTGCTCTTTATATTCACTGCTTAAAGTTTGAGCATTTTCAGTTAAATACCCCTCACTAAACTCAACACCTAGTGTTTTTCTACCTTCCACAAATCCAAACTTTCCATTCGCCCTATCTTCCGTTTGCCTTATTTTTGCATACACTTGATACACATCATCAATTGGAATGAAAAATCCTAGGTTGTCAATTTTTTCGCCTGTTGCTTTTGCTTTAACTATTCCAACGAGTGTGCCATTATAATTAAACACTCCCCCACCAGAATTCCCGCCATTGATTGCTGCGGTTGTTTGATTTAAAACACATTTAGTTCCATCAACTGTTAGTTCAACCGCTTTGTTACTAACGATTCCCGTTGAAACGCTTCCCCCTAAAACACCTAGTGGATTTCCAACAACAAACACTTCTTCGGCTAGCCTTAGTTTTTCATCTGAAACATTAATAAGGCTTAAATCTGCTAAGCTTGTTGGCTTTGAAATTGTTCCATCAACAAGCCACGCAACTGGCGTGATGTCTAGAGCCGATTTCTCCTCAGCTGTTAGCCCGCTCGTGTTTACTCGTATTCTTAAAACAGCAATATCAATAAGCTCATCACTGCCCACCAATGTTACTGTTGATGTTATCTCTTTTGAAACACCCTTAATAAAAAACTCAACAGATATGTTACTTTCCAAAATTTTATTTATAACGTGGTGATTAGTTATAGCAATATATTCATAACCAACAAGCACATTCAAAGAGTTTGTTATTTTTGCTTTTTCAACGATAACCCCACTACCAGCACCCGTGCCTTCACTTGATTTTGCAAAAACATTAATTGTTGCAGGCATAATTTCATCAACAACATCTGCAAGCGCTCCACTCGGTGCAACCGATGATTCACCATTACTATAATTGATTTCAAATTTATAGTTATTGGTGTTTTCGATATTCGAATTGTGCTCTTCGTTTGTTATGTATGTGTTGTTTGAGTTATGCTTAACATAATGTTCCACATAACACACAGCAAGCGTGGCGCTAGCACTGAACGTTACTATCACCGCCACAATTATTGAAATTAGAATTTTTAAATTAAATTTATTTTCTCTTTTAAATGAATAGTTCATTTTGTCCTTCTTTTGTTTTTGTATTTAATTTGATTATGTACTTCTTGAATCATAAATTTATTAATTATTTAATCCAACTATGGAAAATGCTTTTGTTTTTATTTAGGATTATTTATGGAATTCGAGCAAGTGTTTGCTTTAGCAAACCTGTTTGGAGGGGTTCCAAACAGCAGTGCGGTTAGCACTACTTGCTCTTCCCTTTATCTCACCCACATATTAAATTTGAACTTTCAATACTTCCAATAAAATTGAACCAATTATATAAACCGCATATATTGAAAGAAGCGTTATCCCTTGCCATCTATATGTTTTATTTTTAAATATCAATGGCAACACAAATAAAATTGATACTAATATCGCAATTGGAAAATCAATTATAAAATTTTGATTTGTTAGTGTTAATCCATTTTTACCCGCAATAAATCCACAACAGCTTGTTATCAATGTTATATTTAAAATATTTGCACCTATAATGTTTCCATAACCCAAACTTGCGGTTTTCTTTTTTATTGCTGTGATTGTTGTGATTAGTTCTGGTAAACTTGTTCCAACAGCGCAAACTGTTAGCCCGATTAATGCATCACTAATTCCAATTGCCGTGCATAAGAATGTTGAGCCTTGAACCATAGACCACGCACCGCCTGCAATCATTCCTGCACCGATGATAAATAGCAAAACTGTAAGCCAAATATTTTGCGGTTTTAATTCTTCTTCGGTTTCTTGTTTGCTATCGTTATTTTTATCTTGGTCATTCTTTTTTTCAATGTTTATTTTTTGGTCATCATTTGATTTTATTTTTATCTCTTGCTCTTGTTTTGTTTTTTTTACCGCTTCAACCACATTAATTGCGATAAACACAATAAACAATGCAAAAAGCACAATACTCTCAGCAACTGAAACATTTTTATTAATACTAAATAAGAATAGCATAATTACTGCCACCAAAAGAATTAAATATTTCATAATTCCTTTTTCTTTAACCACACTTGGCACAATTGCAAGTGAAAGCCCACAAATTAGAGCTGTGTTGCAAATAACCGAACCGATTGAGTTTCCTACTGCTAGTCCGTAAGCCCCTTGAGAAGCAGAAATAGTTGAAACAATAAATTCTGGCAAAGTTGTTGCTAAACTCACGATTGTTGCACCAATAATAATGTGTGGAATTTTTAATTTTTGACCTATTCGAATTGATGCGTTAACGAATATGTCTCCACCATAAATAACAACTACTATTCCTAAAACTAATAGTAAAATATTAAGAAAAATTTGCACAATTTGTCCCTCCTTATTCTTTATAAGCTTTAAAGTATTTGTTAACAATATTGTTTGCACCCAATTTATTTAAAATTGAAACCATATATCTCGTTACTGAGTCTTTTCTAAGGTAAAGCATTTCTGCCACTTGTGATCTTGTGTAACCCGAAATCATCAATTGATAAACTAGTCCTTCTGTTAAGGTTATAGAAGTGTTTTTAATTATATTTTCATACACATCTCCACTTTTAGATAAATAATACTCACCAGACAGATATTTATTATATATGGCAAGCACAATGATTAAAATACCAATTAAAACCAAAATAATAGTTAAAAGAGAATATATTGAAGTTTTTTCAAGTATTTTTGATGAAATAAAATTTGAAATCAACTCCACCACAATTAAAAAAGATATAACCGCCTTGCTCGGAACTTCTTCAAATAAACTAACAGTATAAAATATAGACAAACTAAATAAACTCAAGAAAAAGCCACAGCACCCCATCCCGATATTCGCAACAATTGCGTTATCAGAAAACAACATAGCAACACCAACCATCAAAATAGCTAATGAAGCATATGAAAACACCAAAACAAAGTGTTTAAACTTTTTAAATAACACCCCTAACACAAATGCTCCAATGCTAGCACAAATATAGAACCACTTAAAATCAAGCTCTTTTGCCAAAATTACTTGCTTTGTTAGGAATGCAACACTCACCGAAATAAGTAGCAATAGGCCCACACTCGTTGTTAACTTTGTTGGAAATAAAATCCTTTGTTTTTTCTCTAGCATTGGATTGTTTTTTCTTTCTTCTTTAGAAAATTTTCTTAAAACTTTTGGCTCATACTTTATTACTTTTTTATTATCAAAAAGTTTCATAAAATAAGCAAACAAACAAACTCCACTAACAACACCAACTAAAATATATACAATATAATTTTCCAACGCAAAATTAGTATAAAGAAAAGCATATGTTAGCCCACCAGTTATAAGTGATGCGAACGCATCAGCAAACGCCGAACCCACGCTATAATTTGAAACAACCACAAACACAAAATTAATGCTTGCTATTTGCGAAAACACTATCGTTAAATAAAACATTATTTCTAAGTACTTAGCTCCGAAGGGCAATAACGCTAATAAATTAAGCATAATTACTCCACAAACCAATATCTTAAACATTAATGCGTTATAAGAACTAAATGCAAATGCCAAAACAAATCCCACAACACTAACGCACATAAGCACTATTGCTAAAGTGTTGAAATCAACTTCAAAACTACTCCCCCATAAATTAATCTTTGATAAATTTGTGAGCAAAACTTGCCACGCGATAAAAACACCGCAAATAAACATAAATGCGATTGGAATATCTTTTTTCTTTTCTCTCGCTCTAACGCTAAATTCAATTTTTTCTTGCAACTTAAGCTCCACCTCATTTAGATTTAACTAAAGACTATTCATAAGGATTATTCTCAATTATTTGTTGATTATATCACATTATAGTGTTTTTTCAAACTAATAGAATTAATTTTAATTATTAAATATATCCCAAACAAGATCAACTAATCTTTGAAAGCCTTAAAACGAACTATTGAGAAACATTCACATTTCAAAATTTTAGTCAACCTATTAAAATTGCTTTGCTTTTTTATTCATTATGATTATAATCAAAATGAAGTGGAAAATTTAATCAAATGCGTATATAGATTAAATAAAGGAAAGCAGTGAGATAAATCTCGCTGTTTTTCTTTTTATTTTTAGCTATTTTTATTTCAAAGCATTTTAATCAATATCGCTTGTTAAATATATAGTTTTAACCTTATTTTATTAATAATCATTAGTTATCTATTACACTTTTGAAATATTACTAAATTAAAAGCAATGATGTATTAATTAATTTATACTCAAGGAAGTTTATACAAGCGACACGGAGTGGCATTTGATATAAACTGACGCAGAATCAAAACTGTGATTCCTTGATTTATCAAGGAGTTGCGTTTAGCAACTT
>CAKVOF010000048.1 GCA_934778125.1 uncultured Clostridia bacterium | reverse complement strand
CAATACAAAAAGATATTGAAACTGAAAATAAAAAATATTTGTCTAACTCTGAAAAGTTAAAGAAAAAAATTAATGACACAGCAAAAGTAATTGAAGAATCTAAGGAAACTTCAAAAGTTTCGAATGATGCATCTAAGGAATCTCAAGATACATCAAATGAGCCTAAAAAAACGAACAATGATGATTCATTAAAAGAATAATTTTAAAAAACAAAAAACTTGAATTTGTCAAATACATATATGGAAAAATTCAAGTTTTTTTATTTAATTGTAAAATCCAGATCAAACAACTATAGTATTATTAAACTTAACTACAATAATTAATATGTAGACACTAAGCTTATCTACAATAGTGGGTGAGTTCTAATAGTTTTCCGTTTGCTCTAACTTTATTTAATATGTTAGATGTTATAACTGTACCACTCTTAACAATAATTTCTCCATTTTGCTTTTGAATATCTTTAGTCGTGGTTCTATTAAGCAAAAACGAGTAATTTGTAACAGCCCTTATAGGTGATTGAATTTCTATTTTTCTCTTACTATCGGTTGTTGTGGATTGGACTAAATTATTGCTAATTTTAGCCTTTTCTTTAAAGTTGCATAGTTTCACTTTGTCATCTGAAAGAATTGAAGTTGTGTTGCTAAAGTTTAATATTTGCGATGTTGAATAAGTTTTATCATTAACAATATACTTTTCAATCTTAAAATTGTCATCTAAATTTATGTCTGTAATTTTTCCAATAAATTCACAATTTAAAGAATATATGCTTGTACTTATTGGGTTTGAAAATGAGGATAATTCAAGTTCTTTTGATTCAAATAAATCAACTTCAGAGTTGTTTTTAATAAACAAACAGTCTTTTCCAAGTTTGTAAATATTTTTTGAATTTAAAACATATGTTAAGTCTTCAATTTCGTTAAATATAACCAAATAATTACATTTTTTATATTTAGTGTCGAATAATATATTCTCAACTATGCCAATCAATTTTCCGGAATAAATGCTTATAACTGGAAGCGATATAATTTGTGATGCTAACATTTCAAATTTCTCCTATATATAATATAATAATATATTGTATTAAAATATTTTTTCATATATTATAAGTAAATGCTAAAATTAGCAATTTGCAGTTAAAAAAATTGTATAAGTTTGAAAAAGTATGGTATAATTCATCAAGGGTGAATTATTTTGGGTTTCTTTTCGCTAATTAAAAAACTATTTAATAAGAATATTCAATGTAAGAGTGATATGGAAAATGACCTTATCTATCTTTTTCCAAGTCGTTCAAGGACTGTTCATATTGGATATAACATCATTGTTAAATCTGGATTCAAAGCGGTGTTTGTTATGAGAGATAAAGTTACCGATGTTTTAAATGAAGGGAAATACCGATTGGATTGGCTAACGCTTCCTAATACGGCACGAAGGTTAAAAATTGAAAAGTTAGATAACGCCCCAAATAGTTTTAGGGCAGATATTTATTTTGTTAACACAAAACTGTTTAATCAAATGGTTTTTGAATCGAATCAGCCTTTTATTTTTAAAACTGCTAATTTTGGCAGGGTGGTTGCAAACTCTGGGGGGATATGCTCGTATCAAATATCTGATGCCTCAGCTTTTATAAGTATTTTATTAAGAGATAGAGCTTATATTAAAAACAAAACAGCTATGAAATTGATCAGTTATTATATTGGTAATGAAATAAATAATCAACTTGAAAATGGCAAGGTTTCATTTGATGAAATAATAACTTCACCAAAATCAATTAACACGTTACTAAACGAGTGTATGTTTGAAGCTTTGCTGTTTGCTGGAATTCGTGTAACAAACATTGTTATGGCTAGTATTCAATGTGTTAGTAAACATCAACAAAACAAAATAAATGAATTTTTAGCATATCAAAGCGAATTGAAAGAAAATTCAAGTTTGAATATGCCTCAGTGCACAACTGTTAATGTGAATAGTCAGTTTAAAATAAATGGGCTAGATAATGAATCGGATGAATCAACATCAAGTGTATCATATGTGAATGTTGGAACTGGAAATGAAATTGGTGGAGCGAAAATATGTCCACATTGTAAGGCAACAGTTGTTGGTAATTTTTGTAATAATTGCGGTGCTAAATTATTTTAATAAATTTATTGAAAAAAAATAAGAAAAGTGCTAATATAAATAAGTTGATTTAAACTAAGTAATAATTATGTAAATATTTTTTATAAATTAAAAGGAGATATAGTATGAAATTTGATAAAAATACAACAATAGGGGAAGCTGTAACATCGGATGAGAGAGTTGCTCCAATTTTAATGGGTTTTGGAATGCATTGTTTTGGTTGTCCAATGAGCCAAATGGAAACATTGGAAGAGGCTGGGATAGCACATGGCGTTGATGTGGATTTCATGATTGAAAAATTGAATGAACTATTTGATGATAATGAAAAAGAGAAAAGAGACTCAGTTAATGATGAAGAAGATGATGATATCCCAGATGAAAACTTCGGTGGTGAAGATTCAGATGGTGGAGATGAATAATTTTCGATAAAACACTGCAAAATCATTTAAACAAATAACTTTGTGCAATTTACACAAAGTTATTTTATGTTTTATTTAAACAATTTTTTAAAAAAGTCTTGACAACAGTGCGAAATATAGGTAGAATAGATATGCTGTGTAATATGGTCGAGTGAAGTTACTTTAAATTTATGCCGAAATTTAGAGATAATTTATTCGATAAAAGTGCTTAAAACCCAGATTTTGAGCGACTAATTGCATGTTCTTGAATCATATTTCAGCACTTTTTTTAAAGTTTATGTGTATGAAACACACGGGTGAGTGTGTATATCATATATAAAAAGAACAAAAAAAATGTGATTAGGCAAATTAATTTTATTTAAACACAAATAACTTAAGGAGAAAAATTAATGGCAACACAAAAAATTAGAATTAAACTAAGAGCATACGATCATAACTTAATTGATGCTGCATGCAAAAGAATTGTTGACACTGCACTTAAATTCGGTGCAAAGATTAGCGGTCCAATTCCACTTCCAACAAATAAGGAAGTTGTAACAATTATTAGAGCTACTCACAAGTATAAAGATTCTCGTGAGCAATTCGAAATGAGAACTCATAAAAGGGTTATTGATATCTATAGCCCATCAGCAAAAGCAGTTGATGCTTTAATGAAGCTAGACCTTCCAGCTGGTGTTGATATCAATATCAAATTATAATCTGTTGGAGGAATAAATAATGAAAAAGGCAATTTTAGGAAAAAAACTTGGAATGACTCAAATATTTAACGAAACAGGTCTTGTTGTTCCTGTAACAGTAATTGAGGCTGGTCCTTGCTTTGTAACACAAATAAAAACAAAAAGTAATGATGGCTATGATGCAGTTCAAATTGCATTTGGCGATATTAGAGAAAATTTAGTTAATAAGCCAATGATGGGTTTATTTAAGAAAGCTGAAGTAGCTCCAAAAAGATATGTTAAAGAATTTAAACTTGATGATTCATCTTTGAATGTTGGTGATAAAGTTCTTTGCGATATCTTTAACGAAGGCGATTTAGTTGATGTAACTGGAACTTCTAAAGGTCATGGATATTCTGGAACAATCAAAAAATGGAATTTCCATCATCAAAAGAATACCCACGGTGGTGGTCCAATTCACCGTCATCCTGGTTCAATTGGTTGTTGTTCATTCCCAGCTAAAGTTTTTAAAGGTAAAAAACTTAGTGGAAGATATGGTCACGATAGAGTTACCATTCAAAATTTAACTGTTGTTAAAGTAGATGCTGAAAGAAACATTCTTTTAATTAAAGGTGCAATTCCTGGTCCTAAAGGAAGTTTAGTTTCTGTTAAAAACGCAGTAAAGGCAAATTAAGCAAAGGAGAATTTACGAGATTATGGCTAATGTTAAAATGTTAAATATGTTAGGCGAAGAATGTGGCTCTTTAAAACTTAAAGATGAGGTTTTCGGTGCTGACTACAATGAAGCATTAATTCATCAAGTTGTTGTTGCATATCTTGCTAACAATCGTCAAGGAACAAAAAGTACTTTAACTCGTTCTGAAGTAAGAGGTCATGCTAAAAAACCTTGGAGACAAAAAGGAACAGGTAGAGCACGTCAAGGTTCAACTAAAGGTCCACAATGGAGAGGTGGTGGAATAGTTTTCGCACCAAAGCCAAGAGACTTTTCAAAGAAAGTTAATAAAGAAGCTAAGAGAGTTGCTTTTAGAAGTGCTATCAGCACAAAACTTGCTTCTAAAGAATTAATCGTTTTAAAAGATTTAGAATTAAAAGAAGCTAAAACAAAATTATTAGTTGATTTATTGAATAAATTAAACTTAGATAAAACTGCTATCTTCGTTACTAAAGATGCAAATGAAAATTTGATTCTTGCTGCTGGTAACCTTCAAAATATTGATGTAACCACTTCAAATTTATTAAATGTTTATGATATCATTTGTTGTGATAAGTTAGTTGTAACTGAAGATGCTATTAAAGCAATTGAGGAGGCTTACGTAGGATAATGAAAAGTTACGATATTATTATTAAACCACTTTTAAGTGAAAAAAGTTATGCTGATATTGCTAACAAAAAATATACATTCGTTGTTGCAAAAAGTGCAAACAAAATTGAAATCAAACAAGCAGTTGAAAATATTTTCGGAGTTCAAGTTGCTTCAGTTAACACTGCAAACTGCAAAGGAAAATTAAAAAAGCAAGGAAAAACACAAGGTTATACTTCTGATTATAAAAAGGCTTTCGTTCAATTAAAACCAGAAAGTAAGGCAATTGAGTTTTTTGAAAGCTTATCATAAAGGTTAGGAGGAATTTATTATGGCTATTAAAACATATAAACCAACATCTCCAGCACGTAGATTCTACACAACAGCATCTTTCGAAGAAGTAACAAAAACTTCTCCAGAAAAATCTCTTCTAGTTTCAAAGAAGAAAACTGCTGGTAGAAACAATAACGGAAGAATAACCGTTCGTCACATTGGTGGTGGAAATAGAGTTAAATATAGAATCATTGATTTCAAAAGAGATAAAGATGGAATTAATGCAAAAGTTGCTGGCATTGAATATGATCCAAATCGTTCAGCATACATCGCATTATTAAATTATGCAGATGGTGAAAAAAGATATATCCTAGCACCTAAAGGATTAAATGCTGGTGATATTGTTCAAAGTGGTGAAAATGCAGAAATTAAAGTTGGTAATGCTCTAAAATTAAAAGATATGCCAGTTGGTTCTGTTATCCACAATATCGAATTGCAACCAGGCAAGGGCGGTCAAATTGTTCGTTCTGCTGGTATGGAAGCAAGATTGATGGCTAAAGAAGGTAAATTCGCAACCATTAAACTTCCTAGCGGTGAAACAAGACTTGTTCCAATCGAATGTAAAGCAACATTAGGAACAGTTGGTAACTTAGAACATGAAATAGTTTCTCTTGGTAAAGCGGGTAGAAAACGTCATATGGGTATTCGCCCAACAGTTCGTGGTTCTGTTATGAACCCTAACGATCACCCACACGGTGGTGGTGAAGGTAAATGCCCTGTTGGTAGAAAATCTCCTAGAACTCCTTGGGGTAAACCTGCACTTGGTAAGAAAACTAGAAATACTAAAAAACAAAGTAGCAAACTTATTATTAAGCGTGCGAATTAGGAGTGAGAGATATGAGTAGGTCATTAAAGAAAAAACCATTCGTAGAACAAAGATTGTTTGATAGAATTAAAAAGATGAATGAAGAAGGCAAGAAAACAGTTGTTAAAACTTGGAGCCGTTCATCAACAATTTACCCAGAATTCGTTGGTCACACTATCGCTGTTCACAACGGTATGAAACATATTCCTGTTTATTGCACAATCGATATGATTGGTCATAAACTTGGAGAATTTGCACCAACAAGAACATTTAGAGGTCATGCTGATAAAGCT
>CAKVOF010000047.1 GCA_934778125.1 uncultured Clostridia bacterium | reverse complement strand
AATGTGGTAGTACTAATTCTATAGCCAACATTGTCAATTATCTGATTTTGTTTTTCGGTTTTATTTTCTGGATAATTGCTATAATCAATAATTTTCATTATTCCAAATTCATCAAATTTGTACTTAACCTTACTTTCATTTTTTTGTTTATCACTGTCTGAATTTTTTTTCGTCGAACCATTTGAATGAAAAATTGTTTGGAATATGTATGGCTTGGCCTTTTTTCTGTAGATTTTAATCTTATTGTATAAAAATTTTTTATTGTTTAATTCATTTTTTAGCTTAATAAAAGCCTCAATATCTATCTGTTCTTCATCTTGAGAAATTGTTTCTTGCGTTTCATCTGAAAAGTAATAATTTGTTGGGTTTCCATAAAGTATTTCCATAGATTCCATTCGCTTTAGTTGCTCTAAGTGGGTCAGAGGAGTGTGCTTTATTGGTTCAACTTTTGATTGTTCCTTATATTTTATTTCATTGTATATATTTTTCAAGTTATTTTCATTGCCAACTTCATTGATATTGCTTTCAACTTCAGCGTTTTTAATGGAATCAAGTTGCTCATCCAGTTGATTTATTTGGTCTGTTATATTGTCATTTACTAGTGATGATAATACGTTATTATTTGTGATAGGGACAGTTGATTTTTCTATGAAATCTTCACTTCTTTTATCATTGCTAGAAATTTCAGTTATATTTGAAGAGATGGCACTGTGGGTGGATTCATCGTTTGAGGTGAATTCTTCAGTGTCAATGTTATTTGTTTCATTTACATTAACTATACTCTCAACAATATCGTTTTGTGTAGAGAAATCATTATTGTTATCGTTGATGTTATTTTTCAAATGAGATTTAACTAGGTCATTTTTATCATTATCTTTTAAAAGTTCATTTAGTCTATCGGAAATATCAAAATTGGCATAGTGCTGTAATTTAATACTAGTGTCATTATTAAAAATATCAACGGTGTCATCATTGTTTTCATCTATTTCGAAAATTACATCATCGTTATTATTCTTAATGTCATCGTTATACTCATTTTCGTTGGTAGTGCTTGAAAAAGTAATTGAATCATTTAGATCTAAATGGGTAGATGAACCGCTACTATTATTGTTTTTAGAAAGCATTGTTTTACACACTTGTGTTCCTAAAGCTGTTAACTTGTAATAATGCCTTTTTCCGCCTATATCACTATCTTTCCAATAAGAAGAAACATAACCTTTGGCTTCAAATCTTGATAGACTACTATACAAACTCGGTTGCTTTAATTTTACTTCACCATTTGTCTTTTCCTCAACTTCTTTGATTATTTCATATCCATATTTTTCACCAGTACTCAATACTTCAAGAATTACATTGTTAACAGAACCTCGAGAAGCTGGTCTTTTTAGTTTTCTTGCCATTTTTTCTCCTAAAAATAACTAATATTATAGTAATTGTATAAAATTTTATTTTTTTAGTCAATAAAATTATAGCCATTTATTTTACAATTAAGGTATTATGCAATATATTAAAATTGCTTATAATTAATACTTTTTTTATATTATATTGGTAGACATTGGTTTATTATTATGCTAAATTGTTTAACTTAATAAGTAATTACAGAGTAGTGTGAATATTTACTCAAGTTATAAATTCACTAACAGAAAGACAAATATTGTTTTGGAAAAAATATTAAAACAATGTTTCTTATTTGAGAATTATGTGTTAAAATGATAACAAGATTATAGAGGTGAGCATTATGATTGTGCCAGATTTAATAGTAAGAACTCGCAGAAGGTCGATGTCTTTAATTGTCAACGATAATGGAGAGTTAATAGTTAGGGCGCCGGCAAAACTATCAATGGACAAAATTGTAAAATTTGTTACTGAAAAAGAAAAGTGGATATTAAGTAAACAAAAATTGGTTAAAAATACTTATGAGGTCAATAATGATATATTAACATATCAGTCGGCATTATTTTTAGGTAAAAAATATAAAATTGATAAATTAAATGGAGTTAAAAAAATTGAGATAACAAATGATAGTATTATTTGCCCGCCATACATTGATGAAGATAAATTTAAAATAAAATTAACAAAGTGGTTTATTCAAATGGCTAGTGAAATTTTAAAAAACAGGTTGGAGTATTTTGCTAATTTATTACAATTGGATTATTCTTCGTTCAAATTAAGCAATTCTAAAAACAGATGGGGCAGTTGTGATTCATTAGGAAATATCAAATTAAACTATAGGGTTGTAATGTTGCCTCATAATTTTATAGATTATATTGTTATTCATGAATTAACTCATCTATTATATATGAATCATTCGCAAGAATTTTATAGCTCGATTGAGTGTGTTATGCCAAGTTATAAATTATACAAAAACAAACTGAAAGAGTACAATTATATTTTAGGACTTTTTAGGTAGTGAAAAAACATTAATATATTTTAAAACATCAAAGATAAAATTTTGATGTTTTTTTTTTGGGCGTTTAAGTAAATAAAGGGCAGTGGTGAGTTTTTTAAGTTAAGTATTATATATGATATTCTAATGTTATTGTTTTGTACCTTGTGGTGATATTTATTAATCAAATTTTAAACTAACAAACTATTCGCAAAAGACAACTTTTGCGAATAGTTTGGGCTACATTTTGTACAAAATTATATTATCATCGTTTAACTTTCAGTTTTCAATTTTGCATAATATTGGCAATCAAAAAAAACGCCTAAAATTAGGCGTTTTTAAAATACAAGTTTATAATTGATTTTGTGTTATGCATAGTAAATTGCATAGTAATTGCATAGTTGTTTAGCGTAGTAGTTTGCATATTAATCTTTAACAAAAATTATATCTTTTCTTTTAAAAATTTTTCAACAACACTTATTACTTTTTTTGCATATAGTAATGATAGTGATTTGTATTTAGAGCTAAAAGCAAAGTCTTGTTCATCAAGTGTTTTGAAATCCTTAATGCTTTTGTTTTTTAAATAATTAAATACTTTAATAAAAGTGTCATCATTGTTAACTAGAAATATATTGTTTGGAATGTTATATAACAATATTTCAAAAATTTCTGAAGGTAAATATTCTGTAATTTTTTGTGACAATCTATATATATTTTTAAAAATTAAAACAGTTTTTTTATAAGCTCCATTAGTGTCAATATTTTTTTCATTGAAATTTTCTATACTTCTCAAAGGATACTCTATTTCAATTTGTGTTCTTGAATTATCATAATAAATAATTCCTTTTATATTATTCTCATTAACATATGTAAAGCAAGGAATGATTCTAAATTGATAATTTTTAATTGAACCATCTGATTCCTTAACATTAGAAATAGTTCTTATCGAATATTTGTCTAACCAAAACATTGTGTCTGAATTAAAATAATTAATAAGTTCTTCATATAATTTTAATCTTATATCTTTTAAATCTAAATAATAGTCTTTAAGTAATTTTTTCTGCTCTTTCTTTTTTGTAAATCCAACATCTTTTTTTATATTTTCTGGACAATTAAATTCAATATATAATGTTGCATAGTTGTTTTCAATAACATTTGTATTTAAAGTGTAATCATCATAATAATATAATCGAATGTTAGTCGTATCAAAGATTTGTGAGTCTAAAAATATATTTGATACAACATCTTCAACATAATGTTTAAATGCTTGTGAGTATAAAACCTGATTGCTTTTTATATACGTGTTGTTATATTTATCAAATTGAATCATTAACTTTATCTCCTCTCATTTCATCAATATAATATCATAAATATTTGTTTTAGTCACTCCATTATTTATTATTAGTAATTATTTTTCTATTATAATATCTCAAAATTTAATTTACAAAACTATTCGTAAAATATATAATAATATTAAAAATAAGGGAAAAAGAATGGCACAAAAAATTAATAATGATTATTTTAATGAACGAGACGAAAAGAATATTTTTAAAATTCGTGACTATAGGCTTATTATGCCTGATTTTTGTGGTGAATTTTTAAGGGGAATTGAACCTTACACTACCCCTCTAACAAGGCTTGGTTATATTAGAGATATAAAAATATTTCTTGAATTTTTATCTTCAGATACTAAAGAATTCTATGGCAAAAAACTTGGCGATTTTACTTATGAAGATTTAGATAAAATAAACTCCACACATTTGGAGATGTTTTTAGATTATTTGTCTTTATATAAAATAAATGGAAAAGTTTATAGAAATGGCGAAAGAGCTAGAAGTAGAAAATTAAGCAGTGTTAGATGTATGCTGAAATACTTTTTTAAAAAAGAAAAAATAAAAAGTAATGTTGGTGAAAAAGTTGATACGCCTAAAATTCACGAAAAAGAAATAATTAGACTTGAAGTTGATGAGGTGGTTAATTTATTAAACTTGTCTGAAAATGGCGTTTCAAATTGTGGCACTTCCCTAACAAAAATGCAACAAGGCTTTCACAAACATACAAAAGATAGAGATTTTGCAATGTTATCCCTTTTCCTTGGTACGGGTATTCGTATAAGTGAGTGCGTTGGTTTAAACATAAGTGATATTGACTTTAATCAAAATGCATTTAGGATAACAAGAAAAGGTGGTAATAAAGTAGTATTATATTTTAACGAAGAAGTTGCTTCAGCATTGAAAAAATGGATCGAAACCAGGTCAAAAATAAAAGAACTACCAGAAAATGAAGATGCATTATTTGTTAGTTTGCAAAACAAACGAATAGGTGTTAGAGCTGTTGAAAAACTAGTAAAAAAATATAGCCATTTAATAACTCCCCTAAAACACATCACACCGCATAAACTTAGAAGTACATTTGGTACAAACTTATATAGAGAAACAAACGATATTTATGTTGTTGCTGATGTTTTAGGACATAAAGATGTTAACACAACACGTAAACATTACGCTGCCATTTCTGAAGATATAAGAAGAAATGCGGCAAAGAGAGTAAAATTAAGAGAAGAATAAAAAATTATAAAAACTTAGAACAAATGTTTGACTTTTGATAAAATGTGTGATATAACTAGTTGTAAATAAAATGTTAGACTATACAAATAGTTTAAGTATAAATAAATCAAATTTTTTAAATTTTGAAATTAAAAAATATGAAAAGGAAATAAAAATGGCTAAAATAAATAATAGAAAAAATGAAATTTTAGATTTTATAATTAAATATCAAAACGAGTTTGGATACCCACCAACAGTTAGAGAAATGTGTAAAGAATTAAATATAAGTAGTACTAGCACAGTTTCTTATTATCTTGATATATTAGAAAATGAAGGTCTAATTAAAAAGAATGCAAATAAAAATAGAGCACTTGAAATTCAAACAAACAACAATGGTAATTTATTAAAAGTTTTTCCAAGTGATAGTTCAAATTTAACAAGAATTCCTATAGTTGGAAAAATTACTGCAGGTGCGCCTATTTTAGCTGTTGAAGAATGTGAAGAATATTTTATGGTATCACCTAATTTATTTCGTGGTGAAGATTTGTTTATGTTAAATGTTAGTGGTGAAAGTATGATAAATGCTGGAATTTATGATGGTGATAAAATTATTTTACATAAGCAGTCAACAGCCAACAATGGTGAAATAGTCGCTGCATTAGTTGATGATAATTATGCCACTGTTAAACGTTTTTATAAAGAAAATGGAAGGTATAGGCTTCAACCAGAGAATGATACAATGCAACCAATTTATTCCGATAATGTTTCAATTTTGGGTAAAGTTGTTGGTTTAGTTAGAAAATTTTAAAAAAAAACAATTTAAGTTTTTAACTTAAATTGTTTTTTTTTATTAGTTAGTTTTGTCCTGTTTTGATTCATATAGTTCTATTATTACACTAACAATTTCATCTTTAGATTTTTTAAAAATATCAAACCATTTTATATCTTTCATATGATTAAACCAAGTTAATTGCCTCTTTGCATAGTGTCTTGTGTTTAATTTTATATTTTCAATGGCTGTGTTAAAATCACATTTCCCATCAATATAAGTTAACAATTCTTTATAACCAATACCTGCCATACTTTGGTCTTTAAGGGTTAGTCCCATATTTTTGCAGTTTTTGACCTCATCAACTAAACCATTTTTGACCATAATATCCACTCTTAAGTTAAGTCTTTCATACAACTTTTCCCTATCTCCGTTTAAACCAATTATAAGTGGATTTAAAAATGTTTTTGAGTTAGACCTGCTTTGGTCTTTTAAAACTAATTCAGATTTGGTTTTACCAGTTACCTTCAAAATTTCTAATGCTCTTATCACACGTTTTATGTCGTTGTAATGAAGTTTTTTTGCTGTATCTGGATCTTTTTCCATTAAGATTTCATACACAAACTGCTTACCATTTTTATTTGCTATCTCTGTTAATTGTTTGCGATAGTTATCATCTCTTATATCACCATATGTGAAGTTAGATAGTAAGGACTCAATGTAAAATCCAGTTCCTCCAACAATTATTGGTGTGATGTTATTGTTTATGAGCTCCCTGCATTTCTCTAAAGCTAATGATTTATATTCAGAAACACTAAATGTTGAATTTGGCTCAACAATATCTAATAAATGGTGCTTAATTAATGATTGTTCTTTAGCAGTTGCTTTTGCGGTGCCAATGTTTAGATATTTATATATTTGCATACTGTCTGCGTTAATAATTTCTCCGCCTAATAATTCAGCTAATTTAATTGAAATATCAGTTTTTCCGGTTCCTGTTGGCCCGAGAATTATTATAGAATTATATTTACTCATTACACAATCCTTTTAAACCATTTTTCAATTTCAGTTTTTGACACTTTTATAATAATCGGTCTACCATGAGGACATAACAAAATTGTTTCATCATTGAACAGCTTAAATAATTTTGTAATTTCTTCATCCGATAATTTATCATTCGCTTTAACTGCATTTTTGCATGCAGTTTTTGCAATATACTCTTT
>CAKVOF010000046.1 GCA_934778125.1 uncultured Clostridia bacterium | reverse complement strand
CAATATAATAATAAGAAATGGTTGAACCGTAAAATTTAGGTACACATCATTTCTTAACGAAAAATGAATTGTTTCATTTTTGCTAGGAAAAATGCGAGAAAATATATTGATTCTCGCATTTTTTCCTTTTAATTTATCGAACAAATGATTTATTTTCCTCTCTTTTCCTTGATATATTCTTATTTTTTTAGTACACTAATACTACAAAAGACTTAAAACAAATTTTAATTGTTAAAAAAACAAATCTATTTATAAAATAAAAGCAGATACAAATATTAGTTCTTCAATGGTGCTTTTGATGTTGTGTTTCCCTAAACTATTTATACTTTATAATTTCACATTCTGCTGTTTTATTTTTTATAGTTGATTAAAAGGCAAAAAATGGTTATATCTGGAACAATCGAAGAAATAATATATAGAAATAACGACAATAACTACACCGTTCTAATTCTAGATGTTAATGGCGAGCCAATAACAGCGGTTGGAAAATTTCCACCCGTTTCCGATGGTGAATGCGTGGAGGTAAATGGAAATTTCACCAAACACTCAAAGTATGGCGAGCAATTTTCTGTTTCAACTGTTAAACTCACCCCACCAAACTCTTTAGATGGAATTGTTAAATATCTTTCAAGCGGATTAATTAAAGGCGTTGGCCCAGTTACCGCACTTAATATAGTTGCAAAATTTAAACAAAACACATTAGATATTATTGAATTTAATCCTGAAAGATTAGCAGAAATTAGAGGCATTAGTGCAAAAAAAGCGGGAGAAATTTCCAGTTCATTTGCCCAAATTAAAAAGATGCAAAACGCCGTGATTTTTCTTCAAAGTTACAACATCTCAACAAATATGGCAATTAAAATATATAATCAATATGGTGATAAAACTGAGTACATATTACAAACAAATCCATATCAATTAGTTGAAGATATAGATGGAATAGGCTTTTTCACTGCAGATAAAATTGCTCAAAAAATGGGGATCGCGCCAGATAGTGATTTTAGATTTAGAGCAGGAATAATTCACGCCCTAAAAGAAAATTCCGATAAGAATGGAAACACTTATATAACAAAAAGCACCCTATGTGATAATGTTGCAACATTACTAACTCTGAAAGATCTAGACTATTCAAATAAAATTGATAGGTTGCTAATTGATATGCAATACTCTAACCTACTAAAAGTTATTGATTGCGACAACCCTAAAATAATGCTCACAAAGTACTACACGATTGAGAAAAACATAGCGGGAATGTTGAATCAACTGAACAACTTTGAAAAAAATGATATTGATGTTTCAAAGGATATAGAGTTTTTTGAAACATTTAATAACATCAAAATGCACGACAATCAAAAAAAAGCAGTTGAAACAGCTATAAACAACGGTGTTTGCATTATAACCGGTGGCCCTGGAACTGGAAAAACAACAATAATTAAATGCATTTTGCAACTTTTTAAGAATATGCATCAAGATGTGTTGCTTTTAGCTCCAACTGGAAGAGCAGCAAAAAGATTAAATGAAAGCACTGGCGAAGAAGCTCAAACTATTCATAGAGCATTAGAACTTGACTTCACTAATAAAAACCAATTTTTTTATAACAATATGAATAAACTTCCTCACGATGTTATAATTGTTGATGAAGTAAGTATGGTTGATTCTCAACTTTTCTACTTCTTGCTAAGAGCGATAAGGCGTGGTTCACACTTGATATTAGTGGGAGATAAAGATCAGTTGGCAAGCGTTGGTGCTGGAAACGTGTTAGCAGACCTCTTAGCGAGTGATAAAATTGCAACTGTTTCTCTAACTCAAATATATAGGCAAAGTGAAAATAGCCTTATAATAACAAATGCCCACGCAATTAATAATGGTAAAATGCCCGTTATAAATAATCATAGTTCTGATTTTTTCTTTTTGGAAAAAGAAGATAATGAAAGCGTGCTTGAAAGTGTTGTTGATATGTGCACAACACGAATTGCTAAATTTTTAAATGCCGATAGCAGTAAAATTCAGGTTTTAGCTCCAATGAAAGCAGGAATTTGCGGAATAGATAATCTAAATAAGTGTTTGCAAGATAAACTTAATCCATCATCTCTTAAAAAGCCTGAAATTGAATTTGATAAATACATATATAGAGTTGGCGATAGAGTTATGCAAATTTGCAATAACTACGAACGTGTTTGGAAACGCGGTTATTCGGAAGAAGGAACAGGTGTTTTTAATGGCGATATTGGTGAAATTTCACTTATTGATATCTCCACTGGAGAAGTTATAGTAGAATTTGAAGATGGAAGGCGAGTAACCTATTTTAAGTCCGATTTATCAGAACTTATGCTTTCATATGCCATCACAATTCATAAAAGCCAAGGCAGTGAATTTGATGCTGTTGTGTTGCCACTATTATCTGGTCCTCCAATGCTTTTAACTCGCAATTTATTATACACAGCTGTTACAAGAGCAAAAAAAATGGTTGTGATTATTGGTTCAAAGGCTTGCGTTAAACGAATGGTTATGAACAATCACACCCAAACAAGATACACAATGCTTTGTGACTTTCTAAAAGAAGGTAATGAAACTTTAATCAATCAAGCAATATCTTTAGATGAATAAGCTTTATCTAATTAATATTTAATTAGATAAGTGTGATTTAAAACTAATTATTTCACAAATATAAACATTAAAATTTAAAACAACACCAAGGAAAAATGAAAATATTAAATGTAATAAAACAAGCTATTTATCCAAATCATTTTAAATGTGCTTGTTGCGGAAAAGAAATAATTTATAACTCATATGACTTTTGTGATAAATGTTTGGTGAAACTTCCATACATCTCAACAAAAGTATGTTTGCGTTGCGGAGAGCCTTTAGGCACTCTCGCAAACTATTGTATGCATTGCAAAAATGATCACCACGAATTTAAAAGAAATTTTAGTTGTTTCTCATACTCTTCACCAATTTCAGATTTAATCGTGGATTATAAATACAATAATAAAAAATATCTAAGCTCAGTTTTTATACCATTTATGATTCAAAAATATTTAGAAAGCGGAATAACTGCAGATCTAATTATTCCTATTCCACTTCATAAAGAAAGACTAAATGCTCGCGGATTTAATCAAAGCGAACTTATTGCAAACGAGTTTGCTAAGAAACTAAATATGAAATTATCAAACAATGTTTTAATTAGAATCAAAAACACACCAAAGCAATCACTACTTTCTATGGAAGAAAGAAAAACCAATATGGAAAATGCGTTTGAAGTTGTTTCAAAAGAAAGCGTTAAGGGGAAAACAATACTCATTATTGATGATGTTTACACAACTGGAGCAACCATAGATGAATGTGCAAAAGTTTTAAAGAAGGCAAAAGCCAAAGAAGTTTATTCTCTAACGATTGCCCACGCAATTAGAAATAAAGCAATATAATATATAGTTTAATATTATCGGAAGTTGTCGGCAAACAGCCCGAAGGAATACTTGCCAGCAACTGATGTTAATCAAAACTGGAAGAGCAAAGAGTATCTTTGCAGTGCTTTAGCACAAATTTTGAACTTGTTTCAAAATTTACTTCCTATAGTTTATACTCAAGGAAGTTTATACAAGCGACACGAAGTGGCATTTGATATAAACTGACGCAGAATCAAAACTGTGATACCTTGATTCATCAAGGAGTTGCGGTTAGCAACTTAAAATTTGACTTGCTCAAATTTTAACATCACATAGTTTATAATGTGTGATATTAGCAATAAACATAAACACATAAAATCGATAATATATTATATCGGATTAAATAAAAAAATCTAACTAGAGCTAGTGCTTTTGAAACTAACAAAATATAAAAAGGAACAATGCGAAAATTGGAATGCACTGTTCCTTTTTTGATAGTTTAAAAATTCATTAACTAAATGTTAACATTTTTTGTGTTAAAAGATTCTAAATAAATCGCTCTATAAAACATAATAAAAATAATGTTATATAATATTATCAATCAAAATTAAACTTCTAATTAGTAAATCATAAGCAAAAAGCAATGATTCATTATCGGTTTTTATAAATATTTGCCCATCAACGCATTTAACATTCATTTTTTCCATTATTTTATTTATTTTTGCCTCTAAAATAACATTGTTTAAAACATCTTTCATTCCCTCTAACGTGTGTCCTAAATCGGTTAAAATAAAACTATTATCCGATATTATAACAACCGCCACAGTGAAAGGTTCACCTAGATTATTAAAAAATGGTGTTGTTATTAAATAAGTGTTTTCGCTATATTTAATTGGTTTTGCACTATTTTTGATAATCTCAATAATACTATCGATTGTGTTGTTTTCCATTTATTTCACCTTTCTATTTTATATTCATACTTTCAAAAGCATCATATCCAAGATTTTTTTCTTGCATTTCGTTATTCTTTTCAAATTCACCTTTAATTATTGGTTTATGTGAATCATCAATAATTTGAGATGCGTTCAAAGACCTAAACCTATCTAGCTCATATTCAAACCTATCTATCATTCTGCCATTCAAACTCACAGAATCGTAATATATTTCATCACACTTTCTTCCAGCATCAGCAATTGATGTTTTTTCATCAACACCTGTATGTAAAAGTGTTTGCATCATCGGCATATTTAATGAATTTCTTATCGCTCTAACACATAGCGGAAACGAAAGTTCTCTAGTGTTCACTTCATAAGCATCGGCTGAATCTTGACTATTAGGAAAAGCCACTTGAAACATTAGAGTGTTGTAGTGAACATGTGAATTATTTATTGGATAATTATGTATTCCGCAACCGCCAGAACTATCAAACACATTTCCGTGTTGACGATTATGGTCAAATCTGCACAGTTCCAAAACTCCATTCGCACTGCCACCTATAATTGCTTTCAATTCGTAGTCTCCTGAATTTTGAGTGTAGCCCACATAATTGCCATCTTCTTCTTTTTCAGAGCCTGAAATTGGATTTCTTTTAGTTGGGTACATAACTTCTTCTTTAAATAGCACTGCCTGACCATCAACAATTCCCACATAATACGTTTCAAAAATATGAAATTGAGTAGCAACTTTTGCTTTACTCTTAACAAAATCTGGCAAAGCTCGCATTTTCATAGTTTCAAAAATTCTATACTTAGGGCAAGCCATCAGCTTTTCTCTAAACTCATCGCTATACCCCATAGGTAATTTTTGAGTGTCGTAGTCTGGACCGCTAAAAACAGTTGGGATATCGCCTATTGAATACTTATCATCAATCCCATAACTTGTCTTATGATTAAAACCTAAATGCCTGTTGCAATATGTATCTATCTTTTCAACAAACTTTGGCAAATTTCTTTTTCTTATTTTTAGCCTTTCAATTTGCTCTAAATTTCTTGAGCCTTTTGATATTGTTGGCCTATGAGTGAATAACTCTTCCTCGAAATTATCCAACTCTTCAGCTAAGGTTACCCTACGCGTTGCATTTGTTTGAGTTTGAGTAAAGTTATTTGTTCTTTTCATATCCACCACCTTGTGTTGTTAGTATATCACAATGGTCTACTAATTTCAATACCCATTGTCGAAAATTGTTGAATGCACCTAAATAGCAAGCCTTATTAATTAGTTTAACTCTTTTTTTAGGCAACTCGATATAGTGTTTTTCATATTTTCACTATCAAAAGAATAGCCATGTCCAGGATAGTATGTGGTTATTTCTCCAATTTTATATAACTTAGCTAGAGATTTAGCCATATCTTGCGAACTAGAATTCCATAAGTCCACTCTGCCATAAGTCCCTGCAAAAAGAGTGTCTCCAGTGAACATAACATCACCTAAAATATAACAAAGTGAACTATCACAATGTCCTTTAGATTCAATAACTTTCATTTTTAGTCCACCTAAAACTTCTAAACAATCCCCCTCTCTTAAAACTTTAAAGTTATCGGTGTGTTTTATCCCAAACGGGCTATCAGTTATTTCACTAACATTCTTATGCGGATCTTTAACGTTTTCTTTTCCGCTTTCACTTATATAAACACTAACATTAAACTTTTCAATTATCTTATCAAGATTCAATATATGGTCAAAATGTGAATGAGTTATAAACACCGCCTCAAGTGTTGCATTGCTTTTTTTCAAAGCATTTTCTAATTTATCAACTTCCAAACTTGCATCTATTAAAATTGCTTTACCGTTGCAACTCACCACATAGTTATTGCACCTATACTCACCAGCAACAATCCTACTTATCTCCATATTGTTTTCCTTTATTAACTTTTTAATTTTTTTTGAAATAAAATACTATATTGGAAATATTTATTTGCATCACTCGCTTTAAATATTTTCAAATAGAATTAAATATATTCCTAATGACAAAATTCTAATTTAACAAATTCAAAATTTTCACTTTAATAATTATAAGAGGTGCTTATGCCATTTTGTAATCAATGCAATATAAACCGCGGAAGAACTTGTTGCAACGGAGCATTCAACTTAAATTGCATTTGTAGGAATGTTTTTAGAAGGCGTGTTTTTTATGGAACAGTAATTGTTGACTTAAGCACAACCACAAGATTCCCTATGACACGATTTTAAAAAACAACCAATTTCCATAAAATATAATATTCGAACTTTAAATTTTTCTAATAAACTTAAGGTTTAAGGTGCTTTTTACATCTTAAAATTTAAACTGAAGCGACTTATTTAATTTTAGTTATTTTTATTTACAATGTTCTTTAAGTAATTTAAATAAATATATTTGCAAACTTAACAGTTTTCTTCTGCCAATTTTTCCGCACTTATAACCGTTTGAGTCATAAGTGAAGCGATTGTCATTGGACCAACGCCACCAGGAACAGGTGTATAAGCCTTTGCTTTTAGCTTTGCATTCTCCATATCAATATCACCAATATTTCCTTCATTATAACCAGCATCTAAAAGCACAACTCCCCTTTTTAACCACTCGGCTTTAATAAATTTTGGCTTACCAACTGCTCCAACCACGATATCTGCTTTTTTCAATATTTTTTCCAAACCAATTGTTTTAGAATGGCAAATAGTAACTGTTGCATTTTTGTTTAAAAGCAACATCGCCATAGGTTTCCCCACAATATTACTTCTCCCCACAACTACCGCGTGTTTTCCTTCAACATCAATGTTATAATGTTCTAATATTTTAATCATTCCAAGGGCCGTTGCACAAGCAAAACCCTTTTTAGAACACGCCACACCTCCAAATGACGATTGATTAACTCCATCAACATCTTTTTCCAAAGCAATCGCATTAAAGCATCTTACTTCATCAACTTGCCTTGGCACTGGGT
>CAKVOF010000045.1 GCA_934778125.1 uncultured Clostridia bacterium | reverse complement strand
CGAGTTGAGAGCAAGTGTTGACTTCGCTCCACTTCATATGATTCCAAATATTTTGGGCGTGGAAGCGTGTATGGAAGTTGCAAAAGGAATACCAAACGTTGCTGTTTTTGATACTGGCTTTCATGCAACAATGCCAGAATATGCTTGTGTTTATCCTATCCCATATGAGTTCTACACAGAACTTGGAGTTAAAAAATATGGAGCTCACGGAACTAGTCATAAATTTTTAGCGGAAGAAACTGCTAGATTTTTAAACAAACCATTAAATGATTTAAAAATTATAACTTGTCACTTGGGAAATGGTGCAAGTGTTGCTGCAATTAAAGATGGTAAATGTATGGATACATCAATGGGGCTAACACCACTTGAAGGATTGATGATGGGAACGCGCTGTGGGGACCTTGATCCTGCGGTAATTGAATTTTTAATGAAGAAGAAAAATTGGGATATTAAGCAGGTTTTAAATTGTTTAAATAAAGAAAGTGGTTTCTTAGGTATCAGCGGAATTTCAAACGATGTTAGAGATTCATTGGCTGTTATGAACACAAATGAAAGAGCTAAACTTGCCGTTGATATGTTCTGCTATAGAGTTAAAAAATATATAGGTGCATACGCTGCGATTTTAGGTGGTGTTGATGTTATTGTGTTCTCAGCTGGAACAGGTGAAAATCAAGCGGAGATTAGGGCAAGAATTATTAGGGGATTAGAATTTTTAGGTATTGATTTTGATGAAGATGCCAATAAAAACTTTACCCGTGGAATTGATTTTGATATATCTAAAAAGGAATCAAAAGTTAAAGTATTAATAATCCCAACAGATGAAGAAATGGCAATCGCACTTGAAAGTGTTAAATTATTATCTGCAAACAAATAGTTTTTTAACATATTTTAAAAATAATTTTAAGTTTATAATTGACAAATTTTTTATTTTACTATATAATGTTTCAGTGAATAATAAAAGGAGGTGTTCTAACTATGATAGCACCTAAAGGAAAAATCTCAAAAGCAAGGCGTAATTCTAGAAAAGCAAACTGGAAAATGACTTCACCTTCTTTAGTTGAATGTTCTCATTGCCACGAACTTAAAGCTAGCCATGCAGTTTGCAAAAAATGTGGATATTATAATGGCGAACAAAAAATAGTTGTTGAAAAAGAAAAGAAAGAAGCTTAGTCTTATAAGTGTTAAAGTTAACCCATATGTTATTTTGGCATATGGGTTTTTCTTTTTTGGTTTAAATCTTGGATTGTATGGTAATTGTTATAGTAACTTTAAAATATTATTGTATATTTTTTATACACAGAGAAACTATTTTTGTGTAATATATTTTGATTTATTTTATAAATATGATAAAATGTTATGAGCGATTATATGCAAGCTATTTAGGAGAGAAGATGAAAGAAATTATTGTTGATGCTTATGGTGGTGATAATGCGCCTTTCGAAATAGTAAAAGGAGCAATTGAATTTTTAAATAAGCATAATAATTTTAATATAGTTTTGGTTGGTAATGAAAATGAATTAAATTCTGTTTTATCTAAGTTTTCATATCAAAAAGATAGATTAAGAATAATTGATGCGAAAGAAATTATTTCTAACAATGAATCACCAACAACCGCAATTAGAACTAAGAAGAATAGTTCAATTGTTAAAGCGTTTGATGAATTGAGGTTAAATGATAATTGTGTGGGATTTGTTAGTGCAGGTTCAACGGGAGCTGTGTTAACTGGTGCATTTTTAAAATTGGGGAGAATAAAGGGTATATCAAGGCCAGCAACTTGTCCAATCCTTCCAACATTAAATGGTGGCTATGTTGCTATTATTGATAGTGGAGCTAACGTTGATTGTAAGCCAATTAATTTAGTCCATTTTGCGTTGATGGCAAATGCATATATGAAGTATGTGTATGGAGTTAAAAATCCCAGAATTTCATTATTAAATGTTGGTGTTGAGGATCATAAAGGTAATGAACTAACTCATCAAACTTTTGAAATGCTAAAGTCAATTAAAGATATAAATTTTGTGGGCAACATGGAAGCGAGAGATTTGTTTTCAGGTGATGTTGATGTTGTGGTGTGTGATGGATTTAATGGAAATGTTCTTTTAAAATCATCTGAAGGGGCCGTTAAATTTGTATTGAAATCTCTTAAAAGTGGTATTCAAAAATCATTTTTTAGTAAATTAGGTGCACTCTTTATGGGTAAAACATTTAAAACTTTAAAGCAAAAATTGGATTATTCATCTTATGGAGGAGCAATTATGCTAGGAACTAAAAAAGTGGTTGTTAAATGCCACGGAAGCAGTTTATCAGAAAGTATCCATGGGGCAATAGTTCAAGTGGCACAAGCTAGCGATGCTAATTTATGTGATGTAATTGAAAATAATGTTTCAAAGTATGGTGAAATAAATGAGTGAAATTGAAACAATATTAAACCATAAATATAAGAATATTGATTTATTAAACACTGCACTAACGCATTCTAGTTACGCAAACGACAATAATGTTGAATCCTATGAAAGAATGGAGTTTTTAGGGGACACATTGTTGCAAACTATTGTTTCAATAGAAATAATGGGATATCATCACTTATCTGAAGGTGAGTTATCTAAACTTCGTGCTAAAATAGTATCTGCTAAATTTCTAGAGCATGTTTGTGATAATTTAAACATTACTAGATTTATTAAGGTTGGAAAGTCTATAAAAATTATTCCTCTAAATATTAAGGCAGATGTTATTGAGAGCATAATTGCTAGTTTATATTTAGACTCTGGATTTGAAGTTGCTCATAATTTCGTGAGTGATAATATTCTAGTTAGTGTTGATAAAATTGATGAAATATATAATCAAATAACTGATTTTAAATCTATGCTTCAAGAAAAGTTAGGCTCAAAGGCTGTTGATTTAAAATATAATTTGGTTTCAAGGTTAGGTGTTGAACATTGCCCAACATTTAAAGTCGAATTAAGACTCAATGATGATGTGATATCAATATGTAATGGTGAATCACTGAAGCAAGCAGAGCAAAATTGTGCAAAAGAAGCACTTGAAAAAATAAAATAGGAGAAAGGTCTTGAATTTAAAAAAATTGGAAATCACAGGTTTTAAATCGTTTGCTGATCCAACAATTCTTCCATTTAATGAAGGAATAACCTCTATTGTTGGTCCAAATGGCTGTGGTAAAAGTAATATTGCAGATTCAATTAGATGGGTTTTAGGGGAACAAAGCAGTAAGAATTTGCGTGGAACATCAATGCAAGATGTTATTTTTAAAGGCACTGAAAAAAGAAAAGGAATGGCGTTTTGCGAAGTGTCTTTATGCTTTGATAACTCAAATAAAATATTCAATTCACCATATGAGGAAATTGAGATAACAAGAAAACTATATAAAAATGGTGAAAGTGAATATAGGATAAATAAGGAAATTTGTAGGCTGAAAGAAATCACTGAAATGCTTCATAATAGTGGTGTTGGAAAGAATGGTTACTCAATTATTGGGCAAGGAATGGTTGGTAAAATCGTTAATAGTAAACCAGAAGAAAGGCGTGTGATTTTTGAAGAAGCTGCGGGTGTTGCTGGATTTAAAGCGAAAAAGGTTGAAGCTGAAAGAAAACTTGAAAGAACAAAAATTAATCTAGACACTATTAATAACGTTATTTCAGAAATCGATAGACAATTAAAACCATTGAAACATCAATCTGAAGTTGCTAAACAATATTTAGAATTGCGTGATCAATTAAAACAACTTGAAATCAATGCTTATATATATCAATATGATAATGCTAGTGATAATAAAGCGATTATTAATGAAAAGATAAATGCAATTGTTAAAGAATTAAATCAAAAGCAAACTGAGTTAGATAATGCTATGAATGATTATAATGCTTCTTTTGAAAAAGGAAATAATCTTGATTCATTGATTAAAGAAGTGGGTGAAACTATTCTTGAATTATCAGTTGGCATTGAAAAGCAAAGCAGTGAATCTAACTTATTAAAAGAGAAATTAAATAATTTAATAAGTGAAAATGATAGAATAACTAAAGATATTAACTTTATTGAAACTAATCTTGCTAGTTTAAATGAAACTTTGCAAAATAAATATAGTAGTAAAAAGTTAAAACAAGATGAATTGGAAAATCTTAAAACCAACGTTGAAGAATTAACTGAAAAATTCAATAAAATTTCAGATGAGTTGAAAAGTGGAGAGAATGAAGCTTTAGACACTCAAAGAAAGTTGTTTGAATCGTTGAACAAATTAAGTGATGTTAAAGCTAAAAAGTCTGCATTATTGGCTGAGAAGAAGTCATATGAAGATAGTGTTAATGATGGAAGCATTCAATTAAATCAATTAAATGAAAAATTTGATGAAATTAAAAAATTATCAGATAGTAGCCAATTAATTTTGGAAAAACTTCAAAACGAAAAGGTAACAACTGAGAGTAACTTAAATAGTTTAATATCTTCTCAAAACTCAAAGCTTGGAATTGTTAAAGGATTAGAACAAAATATTTCAGAAATAACTTCAAATGTTTTAAGTTTAGAAAACAGGCAAAACATCTTATCAGAGCTTATTAAGGATAATGAAGGTTTTAACGGATCTGTTAAAAGATTATTAAACGATACTAAAATTAATTCTGGATTAAAGAGTAAATTGATAGGCGTGGTTGCTTCGCTTATAAATGTTCCTGAAATGTATCAAACTGCAATTGAAATGGCACTTGGAAACGCAGTTCAAAATATTATTACAGAAACTGAAGAACAAGCAAAATTTTTAGTTAATTATTTAAAAGAAAAGCAATATGGAAGAATCACTTTCCTTCCTATAAACACAATTAAATCAAGGCAATTTGATCCTAAATTTAGTCATTTATTAAATTCTGCTGGTTGTTTTGGAATAGCAAAAGATTTAATTAAATATGATAAATCTATAGATAATGCTATAAGTAGTTTGCTTGGAACAACAGTTGTTGTTAATAATATAAACACTGCAGTTAATCTTGCAAAGCAAAGCGGATATTCTTTTAGGATCGTTACTTTAGATGGTGATATTATTTCTCCTCAAGGAAGTATCACTGGTGGTAGTAAAAAATCTCAAGTTTCAAACTTGCTAGGAAGAGAGAATGAAATTGAAAATATTAAAAAGAATATTGCTAAATTAAATAGTGAAAAATTGTCTAAACAAGATTCATTAAAGTCTGCTATGGCAAATTATGAAAGCATAACAAATGAAATAAAAGAAACGACTGAAGCTTTGCATCAGTTGGAGATTGAGTACGCAAAAGATGTTGAAATTCACAACAAGCATAAGTTTAATTTGAATGAAATTGAAGGTTTGATTAATAAAACAAATAGTGATATTGCAAAATATAGTCAAATACTTAACGGGATAGAAAACGAATTAAATAAAATTAGTGACGTTGATTATAATGTTTCTGAAGAAACTTTGGATAAGAATGCAAATCAATTTAACTCATTAAAAGAAACAAAAGATGAATATAATCAAAAATTAACTCATACAAAAATTCAAATTGCAACAGTTCAAAGTGAGTTAATTGCAATTGAACAAGATATTGATAGATTGAATTTTGAGTTAAAACAATTAAATAATAATTTAGGGCACTCAAAGGAACTAAAGGCTGAAAATGATAAGATTTTAAGCCAATTTACTCGTTCAAAAGATGAATTAGAATCTAATTCAAAATATAGTGAAGTTCAGGCTCAATTAAAGGAAGCTAAGGCGAAACGCGATGAATTGGAAAAAGAAAAAACAACTATTCAATCAAGGCTCCTTTTCTTAGATGATGAAAAAATGAGGCTTTCAACTGAGGTAAATAAACTTCAAGATAAGAAAAACCAACAAGAAATGAATTTGATAAAGATTGACACTGATATAGAAACAATGCAAGAAAAGATTTGGGAAGATTATGAACTTACATATAATTCAGCACTTCCATTTAAACTTGAGATGTTTGATGTTAAGTCTGGCTTACAAGAAATTAGTAAAATTAAGAAGCAAATTACACTGCTTGGAAATATCAATGTTAACGCCATTGAAGACTATCAAAACTTACTTGATAGGCATGGGGTTATGTATGAACAAGCACAAGATTTAATCAAGGCAGAACAAGATATTAAAACTATTATCAAAGATTTATCTGATGAGATGGTAAATAGATTTGTAACTGAGTTTAATAAGATTAATGAAAACTTTGGAATCATATTTAAGGAATTGTTTGGTGGTGGTAATGCAAGGCTTGAAATAACTGATAAAAACAATATTCTTGAATCAGGTGTTGAAATATATGCTGAACCGCCTGAAAAGAAGTTAAAAAACACACAACTACTTTCTGGTGGTGAGCAAGCGTTAGTTGCAATTGCAATATTATTTGCAATTTTAAGATTAAAACCAATGCCATTCTGTTTGTTGGATGAAATTGAGGCTCCACTAGATGAAGCGAATGTTTATAGATTTGTTCAATACTTGAAAAAGTATTCGGGCGACACTCAATTTATTGTTATAACCCACAAAAAACCGACAATGGAATACTCTGATGTGCTTTATGGAATAACTATGGAAGAAAAGGGTGTTAGTAAAGTAGTTTCTGTTAAATTAAGTGATGCTGTTAAAATGGCTGAGGTGAAGTAATGGGTTTTTTCTCAAAAATATTTAATGGTTTAAAGAAAACAAAAGATGCGATAGCAAAAAAACTATCGCAGATATTTGTTGGCGAATTAAATGCTGAGTTTTATGAAGATTTAGAGATGGTTTTAATTTCATCTGATATAAGTCCTGATGTTGTGGAAAATATTATTGCAAATATAAAAAAAGAGGCTAAATCAAACAGAGTTAAAACGGAAGATGAATTTAAAAAATTACTAAGAAATTCTATGGTTAAAATTTTAACCGCTGTTGAAAAACCTGATGAAGAATATCCAAGGCTTATAACTGTGGTTGGTGTTAATGGCGTTGGAAAAACAACAGCACTTGGTAAACTTGCTTATAACTTTAAGCAAAAAAAGAAAAGCGTTTTGATGGTAGCTGGTGATACATTTAGAGCTGCCGCATCAGACCAACTTTCTGAATGGGCAAAGAGAGCGAATGTTAGAATAGTTAAAAATGTTGAAGGTGCTGATCCTGGTTCGGTGGTTTTTGATGGCGTTAAGAGCGCTGTGGCAAAGAAAGAAGATGTGGTTTTGGTGGATACTGCTGGTAGATTGCATAACAAAACAAATTTAATGGAAGAATTAAGGAAGATTGAAAAAATTATTTCAAGAGAATGGAACGGGCAAATTTTAAACTATCTAGTTTTAGATGCAACAACTGGTCAAAATGCATTATCGCAAATGGAAATTTTTAACGATATTGTTGGAATCGATGGGATTATTTTAACTAAACTTGATGGAACTGCTAAAGGTGGTGTTGTGTTTAGTTTGGTTTCTAAATATAATGTTCCAATAGTTTATATCGGCGTTGGAGAGGGAATTGATGACCTTCAAGAGTTTAATGCCGAGGAGTTTGTTAATTCTATCATATAATATTTCATTATCAATTTAAAAGTGAGAAGTTTCTCACTTTTTTATTTGTTGCATAATACTTGTAAATTGTTATGATGTAAGCATGAAGTTAATGTGAAAAATTTATAACAAAATAATAAATTTTAATATTTCTATTGACATTGTTGTGTTTTGGTTATATAATACATTGTAAAGTAAAATTACTTGTCAAGGTTAAATATGAATTATAATGAAAGAATTGGTTTGATGGAACTTTATGATATTTATGGTAATATGCTAACAAACAATCAAAAAGAAGTCTTTGAAGAGTATTATTTTGATAATTTATCATTAAGTGAAATTGCAGATAATCATAATATATCTCGCCAAGCTGTTGATTTTACTTTGAAAAATGTTGTTAAATCTTTAACAAATTATGAAAGTAAATTGAAGATTGATAAAAAATTAAAGCGAATATGCAATGAATTATTAGAGATTAAAAATTGTTGCAAAGATAGTGGCATTAATTTAAAAATTGATAATTTAATTTCAAATATTAAGGAGTAATATGGGTGCATTTGGTAATCTAAGTTTAAAATTAAACCATATTTTTAGTAAACTAACTAAACGTGGTAAATTAACTGAGCTTGAAATAAGAGATGCTATGCGTGAAGTTAGAATTGCTTTGCTTGAAGCTGATGTTAACTTTTTGGTTGTTAAAGATTTTATTAAAAATGTCACTGAAAAATCTATTGGCGAAG
>CAKVOF010000044.1 GCA_934778125.1 uncultured Clostridia bacterium | reverse complement strand
ATATGTGCGTTTGGCAAAGTTTGCTTTGAAGATAACAAAGCTTTAAATAATTTAGTTAAGCAAGATGAAATTATTGTTTCAGATGGTGTGGCGAAAGTTCCTATTTCGAACTTTGTTCAAGATGTTGCAATTGTTGGAAGAACGATTTTCTATGCTCTAAAGCAAATAGGGTGCACTCAAGATATTGAAAGAAAGCACATAAAAATGATTAAGAATATGGCGATAGAAGCTCCAAATGGAACAAGAATTAATCTTCCAAACGGTATTTCTGTTATGAAAGAATACACTTATATAACGATCACAAACAAAAAGTTCAAAAGGAAAAATGGTGTGTGGAAAATTGCAAGAGGGGTTAAAAACATCAAAGGTTTTGGTGCAATTGAAACCTATGTAACAAGAAAATTCGATTTCACAAAGTTCACTCATATGGTCGATTATAATAAAATTCCCAAAACGGCAGTTTGGCGATATAGAAAAGATGGCGATGTGTTCGAAAAGTTTGGTGGCGGAACAAAATCTTTAAGTGATTATTTTATAGATAAAAAAGTTCCAAAAAGATTGAGAGATATAACTCCAGTGCTTGCCGATGGAAACGAAATTTTAATTGTTGCTGGTGTTGAAATTTCAAACAAGGTTAAAATTGATGACCAAACTAAAACCGCTTATGCTTTTAACGTTATAAAGTTTAGTTAAGATAAAGTTAAACTGACTAATTCACCTAAATGAGAGTAAGATTAAAATTCAATTAGTTTTTATGAAAAAAGACACTTTAATTTAAAGCGTTCCTAAATGTTGAATAACTTTAGTAGATTGGCTTTAATACTAGTGTCTTTTTTGCATAATTTCAATTAAAAATTTAGCCAATAGATTATTGCGTTATTTTTCAAAACTTAGTGGTTCTGGTGATTTGCTTCTGCCATTAACAATATAAAATGCAAACTTTATCAAATCGATAATGCTCATGCATTCTAAATCACAACTAAGCAAATTTCCAGACCTTGCATCTAAATATTTATAATATCTATCTTGCCCCATAACTTGAATCGAATTTGCTTTAGGGCAAGGTGTGCCATAGGTAAAATTATAATCTTTATGAATTTTATCAAGCACTGGCTCTTCAGTTGTTTTGCCACTCAAATAATCATCTAAAACCTTAGCCATAATCGTTTTCTCCTTAAACCAAAAACTATTTTAGCGATTTAATCTTCCCATTAATCTCCAACAATCATTATTATCGTAAATCCGTTTTAAAAAACTAAACCATTAATTTAAATTACGTATATGTAAATATTGCTTTGTGTTGATTAATTTTATCTTCTAATAATATACCATATCGAAAGTGAATTTGTCAATAATGATTTTTGTTGGATTTGACCATAGAAATTGGCTAAAAAGTTTAAAAAAGCGTTAAAATCTATTTACATTTCCTGCCCATTATGATATTATATTGCATAGATAGATACTTTATTTTCCACCTGACCGTGCTGAATCCAACTATCGTAAGCACGGTTAAAAGTATCTATCTTTTTTTGTGCTTATTAGCATTTAATGCGGGGTTTCGAAACATACAAATATTGACATTGTGAGATTCTATGATAAAATGGTAAGTGTAACTTGGAAGGCCACATTTAAAGAATTTGTAAATGGATTATATTTCTATAGTGAAATGTTGTTTAAATATAACGATGTAATGTATGAGGTTTATTTTAATCAAAATGACCACATTGTGTTGGCAACTAAAGGGCTAAGCAATGAATTTAAAACTCGAGAGGAATTTGAAGATAAAGCAGAAATCGATGGAAGGTTATTAAAAGATATTTGGAATGATGTGTCATTTGCAGGGTTTATGTACTGTGGTTAAGTGATGTTAGTTTAGAAAATAAAAACTATTCGATGTTAAAATTTGACTTGTTCTAATTTTAAGTTGCTAAATGCAACTCCACAATAAATTATGTAGTCACGTTAAATATTGAAATTTAAAATTATTACACAACTCAAAAAGTTGAAGAAGTGTTTGTGAGGCTTCTTCAACTTTTTATGTTTAAAAACTATGGAGAAATTCGCGAATAAATAATAAATAAAAAAGGAGATTTTATAATGGGAGCTGGGGGAATACCAAATAGAGGAGTTGAAAGAGTAGATGGAAGGTCTAGTGACTTACCAGTTAGAGGTGCTAAGCCAAATTCAAGATACGATTTATACTCTAATGATGTGAGAATACAAAGTCGGTGGTTTGATTCTAAGGGTAATGTTGTGAGAAACAGGGATTATATACACCAAAATTCAAAAAATGACCATTTTTTCCACATGATCATGTTTGGGATTGGAGCAATGGATATGCCAAGAGAAATAAAAAGTTGCTAGAGCCAGATTATACCAATTATTTTTAAGGCAAAAAGTTATTTGTGGAGTATAGAGAAGTCTTTATAAACACATGTCTATATTATGAAGTGTAAATATAGTTCTCTATTAATTCTAAAATTTACTGACTTTAAAAAAATAGCGTAATCATTAGTCAATTTTTAATAAATTTGCTATAATCATATTAGTTTGAGTTGTTTTTGGGAAGAATAGAACATAATTCAAACTAAGTATCAAAGCAAAAAGGAAACAAAAATGACAATTGAAGAACAATTAGCCTATGAGTTTAATTTAAAACCAAATCACGTTGAAAACATTATTATGCTTTTAAACGAGGGTTGCACAATTCCATTCATTGCAAGATATAGAAAGGAATTAACAGGTAGTTGCGATGACCAAGTTTTAAGGCAGTTTAGTGATAGGCTAACATATTTAAGAAATTTAAATAAAAGAAAAGAAGATGTTTCGAAATTAATCACCGAGCAAGGCAATATGACCGATGAAATTCAAAAGGCCTTAGATGATGCAATCACTATGACCGAAGTTGAAGATATATATCGACCATTCAAACCTAAGAGGAAAACTAGGGCATCTGTGGCTATTGCAAAGGGATTGCAACCACTTGCAGATGCAATTTTAAAGCAAGATAAAAACGTTGATTTGATGAAACTTGCTGAAGAATTTGTTAGTGAAGAGAAAGAGGTTAAGAGTGCTGAAGAAGCTTTGAAAGGTGCTAAAGATATTGTTGCGGAAACCATTTCTGATAATGCAGAACTAAGGAAAATTTTGCGTTCTAACTTAGTTAAAAAAGGATTTATTCAAACAAAACTTGATGAAACCAAAGAAAATGCGTTTGTTTATGAGATGTATAAAGCATATGAATCGCCAATTGAAAAAACTCCAAGCCATAGAGTTTTAGCAATTAATCGTGGTGAAAACGAAGGATGCTTGAAAGTTACACTTGCATTAAAAGAAGAATTTGCTTTGGCGGAAATTGAAAAAATGTTCATAAAAAAAGATAGCCCATATGAGGAGTTGTTAAAGGAAATTTGCGAAGATTCATATGATAGGTTGATTTTCCCAAGCATCGAAAGAGAAGTTAGAAATGAATTAACAGATAGCGCAAACGAACAAGCAATAAAAATGTTCGAAGTAAACTTACGCCCACTTTTAATGCAACCACCGCTAAAAGGAAAAACAGTTCTTGCCCTTGACCCAGCATATAGAACGGGTTGCAAAATTGCAGTTATTGATCCAAACGGAAACGTTTTAGATACCACAGTTGTGTATGCAACTCCACCACAAAGCAAAATAGAAGAAAGTGAGGTTAAGTTAACTTTACTTATCAATAAAGACAAAGTTGATGTTATTGCTATCGGAAACGGAACAGCAACAAAAGAAAGTGAAATATTTGTTGCAAATTTAATCAAAAAATTAGATAGAAAAGTTGAATATGCGGTTGTTAATGAAGCGGGAGCATCGGTTTACTCTGCTAGTAAGCTTGGCGCAGCTGAATTTCCACAATTTGATGTGGCATTAAGAAGTGCTGTTTCAATTGGAAGAAGATTGCAAGACCCACTTGCTGAGCTTATTAAAATTGATGTTAAATCAATTGGTGTTGGGCAATACCAACACGATATGCCTCAAAACAGATTAACAGAAGTTTTAGATGGTGTGGTTGAAGATTGTGTTAATAGTGTTGGAGTTGACCTAAACACCGCAAGCCCAAGTTTGCTATCTAAGGTGGCAGGTTTAAATTCAGGCGTTGCTAAAAACATTGAAGAATATAGAAGAGAAAATGGCTCATTTAAATCAAGAGATGAACTTAAAAAGGTTAAAAAACTAGGCGAAAAAGCCTTTGAACAATGTGCTGGATTCTTAAGAATACCGGGTGGTAAAAACGTTTTAGACAACACAGGTGTTCACCCAGAAAGTTACTCAGTTGTTGAAAGACTTTTGAAATATTTTGGTTTAACAGAAGAAGATATCAAAAATGGCAACTTAAAACTTTTGCCAAATAAGGTTGAAAGTGAAGGAATTAATAAGGTTGCCGAAACGATTAATGTTGGGGTTCCAACATTGGAAGATATTATAAAAGAGTTAGTAAAACCGGGCAGAGATGTGCGTGATGATTTACCAAAACCTGTTTTAAAAAGTGAACTACTTGATATTTCGAACCTAAAGCCAGGAATGGTTTTAAGGGGCGTTGTTAGAAATGTTATCGATTTTGGTGTGTTTGTTGATATTTCAGTTCACCAAGATGGCTTAGTTCATATATCTGAAATCAGCAAAGATTATATTAAGCACCCAAGCGAAGTTCTTAAGGTTGGCGATAATGTTATTGTTAAGGTTATGAGTGTTGATGTTGATAAAAAACGTATTTCTTTAACAATAAAAGGTGTAACCGAAGAAGAAAAAGCTGAAATTGAAAATCAATAAAATATAATTACGAAGTTGAGATAGATAAGGCTTGTATTATGTTTTATAACAATCTAAAATCAAGTTGAAATTAATTTAAAAATAAATATTTTAAAATAAAAATACCAAGATTAATTTATGTATTTAATATAATTGCGCAAATTTTTATTGGGCAAAAACTCACACAAAATTTAAGTTGTTGTGTGAGTTTTTTTAATAAATTTGCTTTGTTGTTTTTCGTTTTTAATTTATAATTAAAAAAAGTTGAGTTATAGGAGATAAATATGAAAGAAACTGAAGTAACGGTTCAAGTGTTTCAGTCGTTAGGCGAAGTAAAAGAAATATTATTGAGTAATAAATTTGAATTAATAGAAATATATGGGCTCGATGATTGGTATTTTTCTAGGCTTGCGGAAGTTGAAAATTTAGATTATAAAACGTTGATAGCAAATTCGTTTTTAGTTAGAGATATTATAACAAATAATCATAATCCACAAATTTGCTATAAAAATAAAATTATAGATGATGATGGTTGTGTTATACTTGAAGAAAAAACGGTCACCAAAATTGATAACCTAGAAAATGCAATATCAATTTTTGAGCAAGCAAATTTGAATAATTGGTGCAAGATGAAAACTAAACAATATGTTTTTAAAAAGGGAGAAATTGAATTTGTTGTGCAAGATGTGGAGGGCCTAGGTGTGTTTATTGAATATGAAGAAGATGAAACAATGCATGATCTTGATGTGAATCAAAAAATCGACCTTATGACAACGAGATTGAAAAATCTAAACTTAAAAATAGGGAATGATTTTTCGTGTAAGAAAGTGTTTATGAAATTGCATAAAAAGGATTAAAGCGTAAAATTAAATTTAAAGGAGAAAATCGTTTATGAAAAAAGTTTATATTGTTTCAGCTTCTCTTAGAAGTGGAAGTAATAGTGAGTTGTTGGCTAGGAGTTTTGCAAAAGGTGCATCAGAAGCAGGTAATCAAGTTGAGTTTTTATCTTTGAAGAACTTTAATTTGAAGTTTTGTATTGGATGTTTGGCTTGTCAAAACACGGGCAAATGTGTGCTTAATGATGATATGCAATCGGTTATTGATAAAGTTCAAAAAAGTGATGTGTTGGTGTTTGCAACGCCAGTTTATTATTATGAAATGTGTGGTCAATTGAAAACCTTTTTGGACAGGCTTAATCCGCTTTACATAAAGAACAACAAGTTTAAAGAAGTTTATTTATTGGGCGCTTGCTATGATGATAGAAAGGAGGCTTTTGATAGAACAATAAATGGATTGGGTGGTTGGATCGAGTGTTTTGATGGAGTTGAACTTAAAAACACCTTGCTTGCAACAAGCACAAATGAGCCAAATTCTTTAAGTGACAATTTTAAAAATTTAGCTTATAATATGGGAAAGAATGTTTAAAATTATTTGACTGGTGGCAAGTTGATTTAGGTGAGCACATTCTAAATATTTCACCATTAATGTGGAATATTTTATACCATTTAATGTGAATAGGTTATTTTAGGTTTTAAAAATGTTAAATAATTGTTACAATATAATTATTAGATAGTTTGTGGGGTGCATATGAAATCAAAAGTTTATTTCACAAGTGATATATCCGAAGCAGGATTGGAAAAAGTATATAATGCCTTAGGTGTTAAATTAGAAGGAAAGGTTGCGGTTAAAGTTCATTCGGGTGAAAAGGGAAATCAAAACTTTTTAAGACCGGAATTTTTTAAAGGATTTATTGAGAAGTTTAATGGGAATGTTGTTGAGTGCAACACCGCATATGCGGGTGAAAGAAACACAACAGAAAAGCATTTAAAATTAATTAATGAGCATGGCTGGAGTAAATATTTTAATGTTGACATAATGGATAGCGAGGGCGATGTTGAACTAAAAATCGATGGTGGAAAAATTATCACATCAAACTTTGTTGGAAAACATTTATTAAATTATGATAGCTTACTAGTTTTGTCTCATTTCAAAGGCCACCCTATGGGCGGATTTTGGGGAGCGTTAAAGCAGTTATCAATTGGTTGCGCATCAACCCAAGGCAAATGTTGGATTCATTCAGCTGGTGTAACAAAAGACCAGAAAGTTCTTTGGGATCATATTGCTAAGCAAGATGACTTTATTGATGCTATGGGAGAATCGGCAAGCACTGTTGTTAAGCTATTTAAAAACAAATCGGCCTTTATTAATGTTATGTGTAATATGTCGGTTGATTGTGATTGTTGTGCGGTTGCTGAGAATCCATGCTTGAAAGATGTTGGAATATTGGCATCAATTGATCCAGTCGCGATAGATAAGGCGTGTGTTGATTTGGTTTATAACTCAAACGATAAAGGTAAGGATCATTTTATTGAAAGAGTTGAGTCTAGGCACGGTTGCAGAATTTTAGATACGACTGAAAAGTTTGGAGCTGGCTCAAAAGATTATGAATTAATTAAACTTGATTAATATTTAATAGCAAAACTATCCCGTTGGTTTTTAACATATAAGGTTGGTTTTGTTAAATTAAAGAAATGGTTAAGAATACAATTATTTTTAATTGCAATTAATTTATGCTACCGAAATTTATTGGTGGCATTTTTTATAAATAAAGTATTGATTTTAAAAATGTGGTGATGTGAATTGTTTTATAATTCACAAAATTTTGCATTGTTAAATTTGGCTAGTATTATTGCGATATTATCACAAGTATATAAAATATTGTCACCAAACAACACGTTATTGACAAAAACATATTAATTGTCTTTCAATCTTAGTCAACAACCACTTCAAATTGAATAGTTGTTTCATCGTTTTCGTTTAAATCTTTTAGTGGAAATCCATTTGCGGGATTGTAGGTTGCTTGGCTAACGTTGTCTATTTTAACGCTTCCCTCAACAAACTGAGTTCCTGATGGGATTGGATCGGTGAATATTAAGTTTGTGTTTGTGAGATTGCCTGCATTTGAAACTATTATGGTGTAGGTTATTGTTTCGCCTGATGTGACAGCTGTTGGGGAAGAAGACTTTAAAAGATATACTTCGTTTTGCAAAATTTTAATATTGGATTCATTTGAAGTAATGGAAAAATCTTTGTTGTCGATAGATATTTGTGTTGTTGATAAGATATTTATATTATTAACTGCGGTATGTTTGTTTATTTCAATCTCGAAGGTAACTTCTGCTTCGTTGCCTGAAGCGCCAATAGTAATTGGCATTATAAATCCAGTGATAGGGTTGAGTTCTGTGTGTTTCTCTGAACCAATCGAAACACTTTCTGAAACAAAACTGGCACCTTCACTGATGGTTGATTTAAAATTCAAATCCGATATATTGATGTTTGAATTGTTAGTAATTTTTGTTGTGATAACAATGCGGTCTTGTGGAATTGCCCAATTTTTATTGGTTGATAATTTAACCAATATGTCTGTGTTGATATTGTTTGTGATGAGAGAATTGCTTTTAGTTGTGATGGTAACAGATTCGCCAGTGTCGCTTTGAATATTTGATGTTAGAGTTGCGGTGTTTATAATAGGCATAAATACTCCTCCTATACCATTTTATTCATAAATATGAATTTGGGTGAAAGTGCAATGATAAAACACTGCTTTAAATACATTTATTGTAATATGCAATTTTAAAAAATATTCAAATAAAAAGCAATTATAAAATTGCTTAATGTAAAACCTTGTTTAGGCATCTAAGGTTGCTGTGAGATATAGTATATCAAGTTGTTTTTGGTTTTTCATCGACACT
>CAKVOF010000043.1 GCA_934778125.1 uncultured Clostridia bacterium | reverse complement strand
AATATAAACTATAGGAAGTAAATTTTGAAACGAGTTCAAAATTTGTGCTAAAGCACCGCAAAGATACTCTTTGCTCTTCCAGTTTTGATTAACATCAGTTGCTGGCAAGTATCCCTTCGGGCTGTTTGCCGACAACTTCAGGTAATATAAACTATGTGATGTTAAAATTTGGGCAAGCCAAATTTTAAGTTGCTAAACGCAACTACTTGATAAATCAAGGTATCACAGTTTTGATTCTGCGTCAGTTTATATCAAATGCCACTCCGTGTCGCTTGTATAAACTTCCTTGAGTATAAACTAATCCATTTTCACTTTTTTATTGAGTTTGAATACTCTTTTAGTACAGAAGTGTCAAATGTCTTTATGATATTTTTTTTATTTATGTAATCCACCCTTGCATAAGCAATTAAATCATCAAGCATATGAGTAAATGATATTTGCTTATTTCTAAATAAGTAATTAGCATAAGAGCCCGGAATTGTATTCGCCTCATTTATATATAACTTTTTATCTTGATTGTCGTAAATAAAGTCAAAGCGGACAACCCCTTTCATATTAAGTTCTTGATATATTTTTTTCGCATACAAAGTAATTTCACTTTGGAGATTTTTAGGAATCTTAGCAGGAAACACTCTAGATATATTTTCCATCCCATCACCTTTGCCATCGTTTAGATACTTTTCTTCAAACGACAAAAACTTACTCGAACTTAATGGTTGTTCAATATCAGAAACAACTAACCCATTCTCAGTATTATAAACAGCCATATTATATTCATTAAAATTAGTTAAACACCTTTCAATCAACAACGAATCATCTAACATCAATCCATCAACACAAGCCTTTTCATATTCATCAATATTATTACACACAACCACACCAATTGAACTCCCCAATCGCGCCGGCTTAACAATTAAAGGGAATAAGAACCTCCCATCTTTTGTTTTCTTATTTAATCGCATTATAGCCTCATCAACACTACGAACATCAAAGTAGTCTATAACTGGCACACCAATAGCAAGCATAAACTTTTTAAATAAAATTTTATTCATAGCAATTGAACTTGACTCAACACCACAATTTACAGTTGGAATATGATACAAATCTAAAAGCCCAGCCATGGTTCCATCTTCACCGTTAATTCCATGCATACAGATAAAAGCATAATCAATTGTTATCTTTTTAGATCTTAAACCTTTTCCAACAGACAAAACACCATCATAATTTAAAACACAGCGATTTTTGATATTAAACTCACTTTTTAAAAATCTTGCAACACTGCCAATATCAGAAACTAGAAACCACTCACCATTTTTATTAATATACACAGGTACTACATTATATTTTAAAACATCAAAAGAATCACAAACTTGAATTGCAGTTAAAATTGAAATATCGTGTTCTGTTGTTTCGCCACCAAATAAAACTAATATATTTTTCATAAAACCTCCTTATGAATAATTGCTCGGCAAATCATTCTCTATCAAAATGCAATAGGTTTCATCGAGAGTGTTTAAATACGACACCAACTCACTCGAAAAATTGTCATAGCAAACTATATCTTTATCATTAACACTTCGATAACCCGCCTCAATATCATCCCTATTAACATAATTACAAATTATTAAATCAAAACCATATTCACCAACACTTTTACCAAAATTATAGTTGACTATAGATTGCTCAGGACCAAGTTCAACCAATCCAGGACTTATTACTATTTTATTCATACTATCAAAACTATTTAGCAACTCTAAAGAATATTTAAAGCCAACAGAATTTGAATTGAATGAATTATCAATAAGAGTTGCACCCATAGTTAATTTTTTAATTTCCATTCTATGCGGGGTTTGCTTTAGATGTTTCAAAGCAGAGAAAACTTTATCAATAGGAACATTTAAATATAAGGCAACAGCAATGCATAGGCTAATATTAATAAGTGAATGTTTTCCCAATAAGTTTGTTTCAAAACTATAGCTATTTTGATTTACATTAATATCAAATTTTACAATTTTATTTTCATATTTTATATTATTAACTAAAAATTGATTAATTTTGATACAATTTTTAAGCTTATTTATTATACTACTTTTATATAAGTTACTGTCAGTAACTATGGTGTTGTTGTCAATATTTTTATTACAGTTGTCAAATTTTATTAAATAATTGTCAATTAACACACTATCAAACGCATTTAAAAACAACTGACCGTTTTTACTATTTATATAATCACATATATACAATTTGGTTTTAATTAAATTTTCTAACGTTTTAAATTTTTCTAAATGCTGATTTGTTATTCCAGTTAAAACACCAATATTAACATCAAATATTTTCAAGATGTTTTTAATATCATTATTCTTATCCGCACCAATTTCCAAAATCAAAACTTCAGTTTTGCTATCAACCAACTCTCGAATTGTTTTCACAATACCCAATAAAGTATTATAGCTTTTAGGAGTTGCAACAACATTATAAGACCTACTTAAGATTTGACTCAAGATATTCTTAACACTTGTTTTCGCATAACTACCAACTATCCCTATTTTTATTATATTAGGATATTTTTTTAATTTCTTAACAGCAATATTAACATAATGCTTTTTTATTATTAACTCTATTATATATGATATTATTATCGCTATTAACATCACAACCACGCAAAGTACAACATCAAAAACTGAAAAATTAACACACGTAAGCCCCTTTAAATATTTAACTTTAACTATAAAACAAGCTACCAATAGAACCAAATATATTATTAACAATCTAGCAATTCTTTTTGTCAGTTTCAATGGAGTTTTTGATGTATCACATTTAACAAGTTGATAAAATATACACACCAGTGAAATAGCAAAGGATACTAGCGTTAAATATGTAGGCCTAATTTTAAAAACAAACTCAATTAAAAGCACCCAAACTATTTCAATTACCAACCAACCTAAATACACGCGTTTTACAACATCACCCTTAAAATATCTTTTGATCGCAAAAATCAAATCATAATGTTCCAATTGATATAAACAAATGAAATATTTAAATAAATAAAATGAGTATACAACAATTAAAATTAAACTTAATATTAAATACAAAATTTTCATACTATTATATATTTTATTTTAGTATAAATTGTGAAACCAAAAATTTTTTAATAACTCGAGCAAAGTATTCTTTATCATTCATAAAGCAAAAGTGATCGCCTGAAACAACCATAAATTCAGGCTTAATCTTTTTAGAATACTTACACAATTTTGTTGCCATATAGAGTGGTGTTGCTTTATCTCTTCTCCCCCAATAAAGTAGCAAGCAACAATTAAATAATTTATACAAATAATCTAAATGTTGATTAACTACTTTAACTAAAAATTTTTTCATTTCAACACTAGATTCTTTATAATCCACACTGCCATATTTTTTATCTTTATATTTATCTTTTATTTTCTCACAATCCATTTCATTATTATTTTCAAACTGCTGACACATCTTATCGGATGCGACACTTCTAGAACAATCTTGATTCTTCTTACATTTTCTCAAAGTTTTTAAATTTTTACGTTTTTCATTCTTAACAATTTGTTTATAATGGATTATTTTAAACCAGTTAATCAAACTAAACCTAGGTTTACAACCAGCCCCACCTGTAACAACCACACACTTAACTTCAATATCAAAACAAGTGCTAAGTATTGTTGCAATTCTAAATCCAAATGAATGAGAAACTATAATAATATTTGTTATATTTTTCGATCTTAAAAATAAATATATTTTTTTAGTGTAATCATACATATCAACATTTCTTAATTCGCTCGATTGCCCAAAGCCATATAGATCAATATTCAACGTGTTTAAATCGCAAGAAAAAAATCTTTCAAAATATTTGAAAGATTTCATTGAACATCCCCAACCATGTAAAAAAATCATAGTTGGTAAATTTTTATCAATAATATTTAGTCTATAGTTTAATTCTTCATAAAACATATTCGTTAGTTTTTAACACAGCTTCTATATTAAGCGTTTTATTATTTTGTTTTAAAAGTCAAATTATATTAAATAATTCTCTTCAAATAATTAGGTGATTAATAAACATATTTTCCAAAACATATATCATCCAACGCTTTAACTATGCCTAATTCATAAAATGAATTTTCTCTCATAGAATGTTATATTTCAAAATTAAAGCATTTGTTCCATCTTTATAATATTTTTTTCGCTCACTAATTTTGTTAAAATGATTTTTAATATAAAAATTAATAGCGTTAGTATTATCTTCTCTCACTTCCAAAAAGATATTTTCAATTTTTAGAGTTTTTAGTTTGTTAATAAGTTTATTCAACAAAATATTTCCAAAGCCTTTGTGCTGATAGACATTTTTAACACATATTTTAAGTAATTCAGCTTCATCACCAAAATAGGAACAACAAGTGTAACCGACACATTCATCACGCCAAAACAAAATGTAATTAATCATATTTTTGTTAAGTATATTCTCCAAGATTATTTGCTCAGAATAAGCTTCACTTGGCAAAGTTTCATCTTCAATTAATTTAATGATATTTACATACTTTTTAGTAGCTTTTAAAAATTTTAAATCATCTTTTTTGAAATTATCTAAAAAAATGTTAACATCTTTTGAACCTAAACTTTTTCCACAATTTGTTATATCATGTAAACAAATTTCATTGTTAGTCGCTTTCATCTTGTTTTAAATTCCTTTCAGCTTGAGATTCTAAGCAATAATTTGGAACCAATTGGTTTGCATCAACAAAGACACCCTCATCAATTAATTTATTCACATACCTAAAATAATCTTTTTCAGTCAAATCCAGCCTTATAAAATTTGAATTAAGTGCTAATAAATCACTATCTATAATATACACCTTATGAAGATCCTTTAATTGAATATTTTTTAAATTTGATATCAACAAAACTTCACCATTTTTCACCTCACAACAATAAACTGAATTTTTTGTACATTGTGAAAGTATGTATCCATCACTTATTTGATTTGCAAAAATATAAGGTTCAAATGTTCCAACTGGAACACATTTTGCTTTTTTATTGGCGATTAAAAATGCTTTTATCGTTGCAACACCAACCCTAACCCCAGTAAAAGAACCAGGACCTATGCCACACGAAAAAAAGTCAACATCCTCTAAATCAATGTTATTTCTAATCAATAACTCTTCAACTTTATTAAGCAACGACTCACTCACCTTAGAATTGCCTAAATCTTCAAAATCTATTACCCCATCTTTTTGAAGATATATTTTAGAGTTTATTTGAGTTGTATTCACACCTAAAATTATCATAAAAACTCCTATTTAAATCAATATTAAAAAAAATTAACACTATTATATAATTTTTAATTGTTTATCTCTCGCTTCATATAAACATATTATAAAGTGAAGTTGTAAATATATTATCTCGAACATTAATCTAATATTAGTCACATTTTTTGATTCTTCACTAACTCAATTTATATTTTATTTACACACCTACACTTCCACTTCGCTAACATCAAAACTTCTGCCGAAATTTGAGTATAAAATGTTAATTGATAACACTTTGCCAGTTATATAATCACTCGCAATATCTGGCCACTCAATAATTTTCACAGAATTTTCATCATTCATAATTTCATCAAATCCAATTTCAATCAATTCTTCCTCAGATGATAGTCGATATAAATCTATATGATAAATTTTAAAATCCTTAGCATAATACTCCTTAACTATGGTAAAACTTGGACTTGACACAACATCTTCAACCCCCAAAGCCTCACAAAGAAAACCAGTAAACGTTGTTTTACCAGCACCTAAATCGCCACGCAACAAAATTGTAGTCCCTTTTTTTAATCCTTTCGCAACTTTTTGAGCTATTATCTTTGTTTCTTCTAAAGAATTACTTTTATAAATCATAAACACCTTTTTATATTTTTACCATAAAATCACAAAAAACAATGTTTGCTATATTTTACATATCACAGCATAAATTTTCAACAGCACTTAGCTAGTTAACTTCATGCACGTTACTCTTCTATTCCTTAATCACTTTATAAATCAATTTTTCTTCCTTACACTTTTTAGATTTTATTATGATTGCCTCACGCAACTTGTTTTTAAATTCATCATCAATTTTTGTATCAGAATAAACTCTAGCAATTAAGTCTCCAGAGTTTACAAATGAGTTTAATGAAATATTTAACAATATGCCTTGATATTGCTTCTTATCATCATCTGCTTTGTCTTTTAGGATCATAACTAATTTAGCCAATTCTAAAGGATCGATTTTATTAACATATCCACTCTCACTTGATTTTATCTCAAACACATTTTTCGTTCTAAGCAATTTAGTTTTATCAACAATACAATCGCTATCACCACCATGCACATTAACAATTTCACAAAGCTTATTTTGAACAAGATCATAATTATTTGCAATAGCACAAATTTTTTCTTTCGCTTCTTTAATAGAACAATTTTTATCCATTTGATATAAATACGATGCTATTTCAATACTTATTTTCCTCAAAATAGAGTTTTTACCATTAATTGCTTCAACAACTGAATATATTTCAAGTGCACTTCCAATTCCATCGGCAAGTGGTGTGTTCATATTAGTTAAAATTGCCCAAGTTTTAGTGCCATTCATATTTCCGATTTTTACCATTGTTTTAGCTAATTCTTCGGCATCTTTCACATTTTCCATTAAGGCACCTTTACCATATTTAACATCTAGCAAAAGAATTTTAGAGCCACATGCAAGCTTTTTACTCATAATTGAACTTGCAATAAGAGGAATACTTTTAACCGTTGCTGTTTTATCGCGCAAAGCATATATTTTCTTATCAGCAAGTGCAATATCTTCAGTTTGGGCAATTATGCTAGCGCCAACTTTTTTTATGTTCTCTTTGAATTTTTTTTCATCTATATTATAATTATAACCATTAAAGCATGTAAGTTTATCAATTGTCCCACCAGTTGTTCCTAGTGATTTTCCACTCATTTTGGCAACTTTTAGGCCAGCAAGTGCTAAAATTGGGGTTAAAATTAAAGTAGTACTATCACTAACTCCACCAGTGCTATGTTTATCCACAACATCAAAATCAAATTTATATGTTTTACCGCTCTTTTGCATTGCTTTTGTTAAGGCATATGTTTCTCTATAGTTCATACCATTCAAAACAATCGCCATTAACAAACTACTCATCTGTTCATTTAACACGTTCCCCTTACAAAATTCGTCAACAACCCACTCAATTTCATCATTAGACAATTCAAGCTTTTGCCTTTTTTTATCTATAATGTCGTACATTAGCATATTAATTACCCCTTTTTTGTTGTTAAATAAACAACAATTCAAATTACAAATTATTTTAACATTTATTTTTAAAATAGTAAAATAATATGTTTAAATCTTAACTAAATAGTTAAAAATTAAGCATTGGAGAATTATGGAAAGAATTAAATCATATGTCAATGAAATATTCAAATTTGCAACAATTTTTTGTTTAAGTTTTATCTGGTGTAACTACTACATTAGAAATACTGTCAAATCTTTAATTGTATCCTTTTTAGTAACTATTGGATTAGATTTGATTATTGGTATTTTTTATAAGAAAAAATACAATAAGTACCAAAAAAGTATTAAAGATCAAAAAGAAATAACCTATATCTCTAATCAATTACTATTTTCAAGCAAACAACAATCTAACAATTATATAAAAAAAATATTTAATATAAGCAAGTTAGAAATAGTTATTAACAATGAAAAATACAAACTCTTTAATTACTTAAACAAAACGGAATTTTCAAAGGAAGATGGCATATTTGTTGTTAATGAACTTGAGTCTAAAAAAATTTCAAACGGAATTATTTTTGCACAAAATTTTAATAGTGAAATTTTATCCACTTTAAATAGTATATCAACCTATAATATTATTTGTTCTGATATTTCTGACTTATACTTAAACTTCATCAAAGAAAAAAACATTAAGCCAGAAGAAAAAATAAAATTATCTGAAAATAGAAAAAACTCAATAAAAGAAATTGTAAAAATATCTTTAAACAAATCCAACTCAAAAAAATATTTTATTTTTGGGTTATCAACACTATTTTTATCATTTTTCGCTTTTTATAATATTTACTACATTGTGTTTAGTTCTATTTTATTTTCACTTTCTTTGCTTTCATACTTCATAAACACAAAACCAATCTCATTTAAACACACAAAACTTAAAGACTTAATAAACTCAACTGAAAAAAACAACTAAATGCTCATTTGTTTTATAATACATCTATATTCAAAACCATTAGATAGTTAAATTATTTGATGAGTTTTATAATGAATTAAAAAACTTAGTAAATGACGTGTTGTTCGTTTTTATCAAACAACTTCCGACTTACTAAGTTTTTTTGTCACTAAATAATTACAATAGAAAATCACAAAAAATAGAATAGACTTATGCAATTTAATTTGCGTTAGTTTGCAAATTGCGCTTATTATAAAAACTAAATTATTCTATTATTATTTATTAAATCATAAAAATACAAAATGTTATACACAAGTGATAACATCTTTATTTTATATTATCTGAAGTTGTCGGCAAACAGCCCGAAGGGATACTTGCCAGCAACTGATGTTAATCAAAACAGTGATACCACAAGATATTGTGGAAATTGCGTTAGCAATTAAAAATTTTAACTTGCTTAAAATTTCATCACTTATGTTTATATTATCGGAAGTTGTCGG
>CAKVOF010000042.1 GCA_934778125.1 uncultured Clostridia bacterium | reverse complement strand
AAAAGTGGCAACATATTCAGTATTACCGTATGGATAGAATTACTGATATTGAACTACTTCATACGATTCGTACACCGTTACAATCGGTTAAAGGGTTTGAGTATGGCATAGATTATAAACGCTTCTCGCAAAGTATGCCCTACATGTTTTTCGACGAGCCACAAACCGTTGAATTTATTGCCGACGGTTGGGCGATTGACCAAATTGTGGATTGGTTTGGAAAAGATATTCGCATAGAAGAACGCCAAGACGGACGATTTTTAGTAAGTTTAAGAGCAAGCGTAAACGCGATGGAATATTGGGCGATGCAATATATGAACGCCGTTGAAGTATTATCGCCGTTAGAACTTAGAGAACGGTTAAAGAAAAATGTTAAAGCAGCAAACGAAAAATATAAGGATTAAAAAAGATGATTAGTTTTATAGATTTTTTTAAGTTAGAAAATTTTAGTAGTATTAAGGTTAAATTTAATATGTCTAGCGGTCGATTTGGAGAAAGAGCGTGGAAGAATTTATTAGACAATATAGAGGGGTGTTTAGATGATGAATGGATAAGGATGAATGCTCATAGAAAAAAACATGCAAATAATAATTTAGATAAAGCGCAATATCTTTTGTCTTTTGCGCAATATGACCCCTACGGACCACAATTTTATATTTTTGGTGGTTTATATAAAGTGAAAAAGATTTTACCTGAGAGATATGATACAGTAGGCTACAAATTAGAATTAGTGGATTTATATAAAGAATATCGTAAAAGATTAATAATAAAATTGGGAAAGCCTATTGGAAGGGATTTGTATACAAGATGGTATGACAAAGTTCAAGAGCAGTTAAATCCCGAGATATATGCAATAACACCTTCTACCGCCCTAGGAAATTTTCCCGGATACAATAACTTTTGCATATCTCATCATGATTTACAGACAATCTATCGTAATGAATCTCCCGAGTGGAAACAGGCTCTTTCGAATGTAAAAGGTGTTTATTGTATCACCGATAAATCTACAGGTCAACTATACATTGGTTCAGCATCTGGAGATAATGAAGGAATTTGGCAAAGGTGGTCAAATTATGCAGATGTAAATAATTTGACAGGTGGTAATAAAACATTTGAATATATGAAAAACAATGGCGCAGATTATATAATTGATAATTTCACATATTGCATTTTAGAAATCTTTGATATGAGAACCCAAAGAGAATATATAATTGAAAGAGAAGAATATTGGAAGAAAATTTTTAGAAGTGTTGAATTTGGCATGAATAATAACGCTAGTAAAATGAAATAATCCCAAATTTAGTATAATAAGTATGATATGCTCTATCCATAAACAAAAGGAGGATTAAAAAATGGAAAACAGATTGTCAAGTTCTTTTAAAGTATGCGCCACTTGTGCTTTATGGGCAGGAAATCGAACAACGGACGGATGTAACACGTTATCCGTTTTTGAACAAAATCAAACGGGTAAATGTTGTGGCGGCGGATTTAATCAAGCGCAGATGAATCCCATAGCAAGTTGTGGCAAATGGCAAAAATGGCAAGCATTAAAATAAAATTCAAAGGAGAATATATATGAGTACAATTTCAAAAAACAGTAAGTATTGTTGCACCTGTAAACATTTCGGTGGAAAAGCAACGCTAAAAGGAAGTATTGTAGAATACGAAAACGGTTCGCATACGTGTCAAATCGGAGCGCGCGGAAATGGAAATATAAACCCTGCTATGACTTCCGCTTGTTCAAAATGGGAAGAAAGGAAAAATTAAAGATGAAGATGTTTATAATTAAGTATTATCATACAGAAACGCAATACCGCTGTGGAATCGTCGCTTATTCCGAAACCGTAAGAGGCTCAAGAGAGGTAGCTGTAAATATCGCTCAAGGGAAAATTAGAGTGGGCTCATACAAGTTTTACGATATTCAAGAACAATAAGAAAAAGCAAACCGAATTGGTTTGCTTTTTAACTTTTTAATTTAAATCCCTAAGAGCAACGCCCTTAACTTGCTTTTTTATTTTTCAATTTTTTGCTTTTTTATTAGAACTTTTAGCTGGTTTTAATTCGCTAGTTTCATTTAATGGTTGTTCTGTTTGAGTATTTTCTGCTGGTTTTGATTCTTTCTTTGCTTCGCTAGTTGCTTTTTCAATATCTGAATCTTTAAACCAAGTTCCAATAACCTCAGAAACAGGTGAAGAATAAACGAACGCGTTTTCATCAACATCTTTGATAATTCTTCTTAAAAGGTTTGATTGATACTTGCTAATTAAACAAATCAAAATGCTTTTATCTATGTTTGTGTGCATTCCTTTTGCTCCAACAAGTGTGCAACCACGGCCTAATTTTCTCATAATCTTATCGGCAATTTCATCTGGTTTTTGTGTGATGATGTGATATGCTCTAATTTGCTTATAACCTTCATTAACAAAGTCAGTTAAGAATGAGCAAAGAATTAAAGCTATGATTGTGTATGGTAACAACTCAAATCCATTACTAAACACAATTAATGATAGCGCAATAACGCTCATATCAACAATTATTGCGATGGATCCAATTGAAGCTTTTGGTGTTTTGCTTTTAACAATGCTAGCAATCATATCACTTCCGCCAGTTGAACCTCCAAAGCGAACAACCAATCCAATTCCAAGCCCCATAAGCGCTCCGCCATAAATAGCAGAAACAATTGGTTCATAAGTTATGTCTAATGGAATCAATTTGAAAATTTCCATAGCTCCTGAAAACGATGCAATTCCAACTAATGCTTTAATTGCAAATTTTCTTCCTAAGGCTTTTAAAGCATAAAGAAAAAGGCCAACATTCAAAACAAAGTATATTATTGAAGTTGTTAAAAAAGTTACGCCAATTTTATTAAGTAATTCGTTAATTATCATTGATAAACCGGAAAATCCACCGGTTGAAATGTTGTTTGGTTCCAAGAAAAGTGAGAAACCAAAACCCATCACAAACGTTCCAATAACAATCATTATTAAATCAATCACTAATTGTTTTTTGTTTGGTAATAGTTTCATAAAAGTTCTCCATCTTTAGTTTCATTCATTTTTATATGGTTATTTTTTATTAGTCTTTTTTGCTGGGGCTTTGCTTGCTTTTTTTGCTTTTTTAGGTGTTTCATCACAACCGCAAGAATGCTTGTGTTTGTGCTTGTGTGAACCGCAACCACAATCATGTTCATCATCGCATTTGCAAGAGTGTTTATTTTCGCTTTTGTTATCGCAAGTGCATTCTTTTCCTTCTTGGCAACCGCAATCGCAAGTTTCATCGCAATCGCACTCATCATCACCACAACCGCAATCGCAAGTTTCATCGCAATCGCACTCATCCTCGCAACCACAATCGCAATGCTCGTGGTGGCAATCGCACTCTTCATCGTGGTGGCAATCACATTCATCTTCATCTGGGAAAACGCCATATTCTTTAAAATCGCGTTTTAATGCTTTTTTAAGTTCTTTAAAATATAGTTTTTGAGCTTTTTCAAGTTGCATAACTATATATGGATTATGGCAACCCATAAAACTTGTTGCAATTTTGCCATCGTTTGTAAGTAAAATATTGATGCAAGTGCAACAATCTTCGTTAAAAACAACTCCGCCATCTTTTTTTGTTATTTTAATATTGATATCATTATCTGTGTTGAAATTAATTTCGTCCATAATTTTCTCCTTTTATTTTATTATGTGTTTTTATGCCATTTTTTATTTTAGTTTATCTTGAAACGTTAAATCTAAAAAGCATAACATCGCCATCTTTCACGATATAATCTTTGCCTTCCATTCTAACCAAGCCTTTTTCTTTTGCTTGAACCATTGAGCCCATAGCCACAAGTTCTTCATATGATATAACTTCCGCTTTTATAAAACCTTTTTCAAAGTCAGTGTGGATAACTCCCGCCGCTTGAGGTGCTTTTGTTCCATTTTTAATTGTCCACGCACGCACTTCTTGAGCGCCAGCGGTTAAATAACTAATTAATCCCAAAATTTTGTAACCCGCAACTATTAATTTGTTTAAACCAATACTATCAATTCCAAGTTCTTCTTTAAAAACTTCAAGGTCATCGGCGCTTAGCTCGCTCAATTCTTCTTCAAGTTTTGCGCTTAAAACTATAACTTCTGCACCTTCTTTTGATGCGTAGTCTTGCACTTTTTTAATATTATCTTTTGCAATGCTAGATGTTTTATAGTCATCAGAAACATTAGCGCAATATATTATAGGTTTGCTTGTTATAAGAAAGAATGATCTAATTAAAGCTTGCTCTTCCTTTGTTGCCACATAACTTCTAACTGGCTTTTCGTTTTCTAAAACGACTTTTAGTTTTTTCAAAAGTTCAACTTCCTCAAGCAGTTTTTTGTCGCCATTTTTAAATGCTTTGTTGCTTTTTTCCAATCGCTTTTCAACAGTTTCAAGGTCAGCTAAAATCAATTCAAGATTAATAACTTCTATGTCGTTCGCTGGGTCTATTTTTCCATCAACGTGAATAATCTTTTCGTTTTCAAAACAACGTACAACGTGAATTATTGCATCAACTTCACGAATGTGACTTAAAAATTTGTTTCCTAAGCCTTCACCTTTTGATGCCCCTTTCACAAGCCCCGCAATATCAACAACTTCCAATATTGCTGGCGTGATTTTTTGAGTGTTATACATTTTTCCTAAAACATCAAGTCTTTCATCGGGCACGCTCACAATTGCTTCATTAGGCTCAATTGTGCAAAAAGGGTAATTTTCACTAGGAATTTTCTTTTTTGTTATAGCGTTAAATAAAGTGCTTTTCCCAACATTTGGTAAACCAACTATTCCAACTTTCATATGCTTTTCCTTTTTGTGTGTTTATAATTTGTTTGGTTTTTATTTTAAATTTGAGTTTATTTATTAAACAATGTGTTAATAAAATCTTATAAAAATATTTACCACATCAACTATTTGTTATCACTGATAGAGTATATCACAATTAAAAATTTTTTCAAACTTAATTATAAAGTTCATTAATAAAATGATATAAATAATAATAAAATATATATGGGGCAATTAATTGCGAGGATTAAATATATTTCAATAAAAATCAAAAATGTTAGAAATGTGATAAATTCAAGAGATATTCATTAGAAGAGGGTATAATTATTGTGGTTCGGAGGGGAGTTCCATCTTTCACGCGAAAGCGTGAAAGGGTGTGCGCTTTCGCACACACAGCAAAACAGCGTTTTGCTGGGAACTCCCCCTTCTTCCCGCAATCTCATAATGTGCTACCATTTTCCACTAACTCTTATAAAACCACATATTAACTTTCTACAATTTTTCACATTATCAATAATAACCAAACATATATTGTTGTTTCTAAACAATTGTTGTTTCAAAACAATTATCTTATTATTGATAAATAATCAACCTCTGTTTAACCCATAAATTTACATACGCCAAATTAAACGAATAACCAAATTAAAACGAACACTAAATTAAAACAAAGAACCAACCGCTTTTAAAATCACATAGTTTTTATTAATATCTTAATTGTATTAAAAATCACCACATTTTCAAATAATAAACTTAAAAGGAATAAATATGAGTTTTTTAATAATTGTGCTTTTGGCAATAGTGCAAGGTGTTACTGAATTTCTTCCAATTAGTAGTTCAGGGCATTTGTTATTGTTTTATAAAATTTTCAATATTGAAAGTGGAACGTTATTTGTGAGTATTCTTTTGCATGTTGCAACATTTTTCTCGATTATTGTTTATTATAGAAAAGAGTTGTGGGAGTATTTGAAAAATTTCAAAAGCAAAACAACAATTAAGTTTATAATCACAACTTTAGCCACTATAATAATAGTTTTGTTATTTAAAAAATTTCTAATTGGAGCATACTCCGGTTCTCTTTTAATATGGTGCTTTATTATAACATCAATAATGCTGTTTGTTGCGGAGCAAATATCTTCTTGTCATAAATATACTAACATATTGACAAAAACCAATAACAATATGACAAATTCCTTTACGTTTTCTTTTAACTCAATCAATTATTTAAAGGCAGGCGTGATAGGAATAGTTCAAGGGTTTGCTGTTTTGCCGGGCATAAGTAGAAGTGGTTCAACTATTGCAACTGCGTTAATTTTAGGTGCAGATAAAAAAGAATCTGCTGATTATTCGTTTATCATATCTCTCCCAATTGTTGTGGCTTCACTTGTATTTGAAATAGCAGAGTTTGTTAAAACTCCAGAAGTAATTCCATTTAGCGTTTTTGAAATGGTTGTTGGTTTTATTATAGCATTTGTGGTTGGATATCTATCAATTAAGCTACTATTGAAACTTATTAAAAAACAACGATTAACATTTTTCTCGTTTTATTTACTATTCTTATGTATAGTAATGTTGATTTTCGGATTATAAACTTTAGTGTTTTGAATAATAAAAGACTTTCTAAAAGATATAGCTAAAAGATATAATTATATATTTGTTTTTAAAAACAAATTATAAAAATATAGCAAAAAAACAACTTTCATTTTAAAGTATTGTTAAAATATTTAAATTCAAGTTGTTTTTTATATTTGAAGTTGTTAAAATTTATTTTGGCTTGCCATAACTTTGATATCGTTAACGGCAACTTTAATTCGGTTGTTCTCTTGCATTAATTGAGTAACTTTGTCTTTGGCGTGAATAACAGTTGTGTGGTCGCGCCCACCAAATAATTGGCCAATAGAAACGAGTGGAAGGCCAAGCAACTCGAAAATAATATACATACAAATTTGCCTTGGTTCAACAATTTCTTTATTTTTCTTTTTGCCGATAAGGTCTAATTTGTTAATGTTGTAATATTTGCAAACAGCATCCATAATAGTATCTGGAGTAACGGTTTGTTTTGTTGTTGTGACTTGGTCTTTTAAAGCCTCACCTAAATCATCAATAGTTGCTTTTTTATTGTTTAGCGTGGCGAAGAAATGAACTTTTTTAAGCAACCCTTCAAGTTCACGAACGTTAACATCGTAATTTTCTGCGAGGTATTCAATCACAGAGTTATCAACATTGTAATTTTCCTCATCAACTTTCTTTTGAAGAATTGCAATTTTTGTTTCAATATCTGGAAATTGCACATCTTGAATGAGCCCCATACTAAAACGTGAAATCAACCTTTCTTCTAGTGTTGCAATTTCTCTAGGTGGGCGGTCTGATGCAATAACTATTTGCTTGTTATTTTCGTATAGTTCATTAAAAGTGTGGAATAACTCTTCTTGAGTTCCGGTTTTTTTAGATAAAAATTGAATATCATCAATCATCAAAACGTCTGGCGTGCGGTATTTATCTCTAAATTTGTTTTTATAATCCATACTTCCAGATTTTAAACTGTCAATATAGTCGTTAGTGAATTTTTCGCAAGTAACATATTGAACTTTCAGGTCGGGTTGATGCTCGGTTATGTAGTTTCCAATTGCATTTAGTAGGTGTGTTTTTCCAAGACCTGAACCGCCATATATAAATAATGGGTTAATAAATTTTGTTGGGTTTTCAGCAACTCCATGGCAAGCTGCATACACATATTTATTACTGTTTCCAATAACGAAATTATCAAAGGTATATTCTTTTTTAAAATTATATAGCGGAGAGTTATCTTGTTTTTTCTCATCTTCAGAAACTTTTTTAAATAATTCTGCCTCTTCGCTCGTTTCGATTATTTTAATATCTTTAATGTCTTTTGAAATTTCTTGTAATGTTTCGCGAATTGTTGTTCCGTGTAATGATGCGATTCTGATTTTTGCTGTTTCACTTGTTGTTGATAGATAAAAAATGCCATCTTTAAACAAAACTGGCGTGAATGAACTAATCCAAAGTTCAAAACTTAGCGCTGATACTAAATTTTTTAATTTAACTAATGCCTCTTTCCAAACATTTTCAATATTCATATAAATTCACCTTTAATTAATCAAATAAGTATCAAGATTATATCATATTTTTAATCTTTTGCATACACTTTTTTAAGTTTTTTTATATTTATATCTTTTTTGCAAAGCTTTATCCCTATATAAAAGATAATAAAATTATAAATAAATAATTTAACGAGGTGATTTTTGAATGTTTTGATGGTTTTAAATTGATAAAATAAACATTGTTTTCGTTGAAAAATAAAGGTTTTATTGCTATGGCTAAATGTTTTACTATATATAGTTTGTGGCAATATCTACAAACATTTTGACAATATCTCTTGCTAAGCAACCAAAATAATATTGTTTGTCCTTTAATCGTATCGCAAAAGGCACTAAAGAAAAACATAAACGCAATGAAATATCTTAAAAAATAAAGTTATGAAATAGAAATAAAACTATGATGAAAGAAATATGGTTATGGTAATAGAAATAAAGTTATGATAATAGAAATATGGTTATGATAATAGAAATAAGTTTATAATAATGGAAATAAGGGTAGGTTATTAAATATTGAAGCGAAAAGTTAAAAAGATGTAAAAATATTAAAATAAAAAATGAAAATATCGATAAACTATTGACAAACTACCTAATCATTTGATAAACTTACACTGCTTAAAATTTTAAGCAAACAACTTAAAAAAGCTAAATTGAACCATAAAAAAACATTTAGCAATATTAAATTCGGAGAGTTACTCAAGAGGCCGAAGAGGCGCCCCTGCTAAGGGTGTAGGCATGTAACAGTGCGCGAGGGTTCAAATCCCTCACTCTCCGCCATTAACCTGTCGTTCGGCGTGATTTACGCTGAACGACTTTTTTCTTTCCAAATTTTTTATTGTATTCTCAA
>CAKVOF010000041.1 GCA_934778125.1 uncultured Clostridia bacterium | reverse complement strand
TTTCTTGATTTATCAAGGAGTTGCGTTTAGCAACTTAAAATTTGGCTTGCCCAAATTTTAACATCACATAGTTTATACTCAAGGAAGTTTATACAAGCGACACGGAGTGGCATTTGATATAAACTGACACAGAATCAAAACTGTGATTTCTTGATTTATCAAGGAGTTGCGTTTAGCAACTTAAAATTTGGCTTGCCCAAATTTTAACATCACATAGTTTATATTATTAAAAGTTTTATTCTTATAGCGAATATGGATGTAACTTTACAATTGCAGTTTATATTATATTAAATAATATTTAGCTATTGACATATTGAATATAATTTTATATAATATATCAAACTAGATATGTAATCTAAATGTTGCAAAGGTTTTATGTTTAAATAATTGTTGTTTGTTTGCAATAAATTGAGTGTTATTATCACATAATGCCATGTCACATAGGATTATATTTTCTTATATTGTTATATTATTATGGAGGGCGATAGTATGGGTTTATTTTCTCATAAAAACAATAAAAATAAGGAACAAGAAACTGAAAATGAATTTAAAAAAGCTCAGGAATTGCGTAACAAATCGATAATAGAAGGGTGCAATGAGCACACATTCCCTATTCCTTACTACTATGATGAAAATGGGGATGTTCAAGTAGGTGAAAAACCTAAAGCTAATAGTGGCAGTGTTGCACAACGTGTTAATGAGGCTCCTAAAACTGAAGATGTTATCGTTGAAGATAATGATAAGACAGAAGAAATTGAAGAGCAACCTTTATCATATGAAGAGATGAAAAAAGCTCAAGAATTGCGTAACAAATCGATAATAGAAGGGTGCAATGAGCATACATTCCCTATTCCATACTACTATGATGAAAATGGAGATGTGCAGGTAGGCGAAGGTCCTGAAATTGATGATGGAAGAGATATGTAGTTTTTTTACTAAAATACTCTAATATTCTAATAATAATTTTAAAACTAATAATTTTTAAGTAGTAAATACCATTTACTTAATCTTTATTGGTTTTTTTATTAACTTTATAACGCACATAATTATGTTTAGGCACTAATATAAATGCTATTTTTAATTTTAATGTTTGATTATATAAAACTAAGTATCATATGAAAGTTTATTTTTTAAAAAAGAATGTTTATTCTTGTAATTTTCTTTAATTTTTGTTTATAATTAAATAGTTAACTTATATTTATTATTTGCTTTTTATTGTGAAATTTGATATATTTATTTAGTATATTTATTAGGAGATTTATAATGAAAAAAGTTTATTCTTTTGCAGTTGCTTTATTATTAATTATTTGCGCTTTTTTCACGAGTTGTGGTGGTAATCCAACTGGTTTAAGTGAAAACCCAAACACTAATGATTTAGTTTATGGAAATGGTGGGATTGTGGCTATAAAAGGCGAATATTTATATTTTATTAACGGCTATCAAGATTCATCAAAATTTTCAAATTACAAGATTGATAACGTTGAAGGAAAGGTTGAAAGAGGTGCGATCTATAGAACCAAGTTAGATAAAGATGGCAATGTTCAACACGATGAAAACGGTTTCTTAACTAATTGTGATTTAGTTGTTTCTAAAACTGTTGGTTTTGATAATGGTGGGTTCTATATAGTTGGTGATTATATTTACTTTTTAACTCCACATATGGAAAAAGATTCTGATGGTAAACTTCAAAGTTCGTGGCTTGATGTTTGCAAAATTAAAATAGATGGTTCTGGAAAATCAACTAGATTATATTACACTACAAATAATAGCACAGCTTTCGATTGGAGCACATATATTGTGGATAACACACCATATTTAGTTGTGTTAGATGGTAAGAAGCTAGTTTCTATAAACTGTGAAAATAAGAAAGTCTTAACTTTATCAGAAGAAGCAACAAGTGTTGCATTCCCTGAATATGATAAATTTGAGTACACCAACTCTTCATCAAAATATGTTTACTTCACACGTGCTAAAAATGATGATGATAAACTTTCATCAACATTTAGTGGTAATGTTGTTTGCAAGGTGAGTGTTACTGATACTGATGATTGTGAATCATATATCAATAATCAAAACACTTCTACTAACTACAAACTAGTTAAAATAGAAAATGATTTTGTTTATTATGAAGTTAAGGATATCAATGCTATAACATATGTTTGCAAGAAAAATGTTAAAGAAGATAGCTTTTTAAATGCAACACAAATTCAAATAACACAAGGTGAGTATAGTAGCTACTTAATTCTTGCTCAAAATCTAACGAGTTCAAATATAACTAAACTTATTGGTGTTGATAAAAACTATCAAATTATGTACGTTACTAAAAATGATAATAATGCTTCAAGTTTTGATTCAAAATTGCGATACAAAGGTTCATCAGAGATAAAACTTATTGGTGTTCAAAATGATATTTTATATTTTGTTGAATCTAATACAATTTATTCTATAAATATTTTAGAAGAAAAACCTGAAAAAACATTGGTTTCGAATAGTGATAAAACATATAAATTAGATGTTATGAATTTAATTAACGTTGTTGATAATAAAGTATATGTTTTGTCAACATATACTCCAAAAGACAGCGAAAATAAAAACTATTATCTAAACGTTATAACAACAACAAAAGAAAAAGATGAAGCACAATTCCTTGGTAAATTTGCAAAAAATGAAACTCCTGCAAATCCAAATGATAATTTAGAAGAAGGCGAAGATCCAATTTTGCCATATATTAAATAGTGTAATTTTGCTTACAATAGAACCGCTAAAACCAAAAACGAGTTACTTTTAGCGGTTTTTTATTATCCAATTGGGTAACAAAAAAAGAATGTTAATTTTGAAGAAAGAAGTTTCAAAATATCTAACATTCTTTTTTTACAATATTTTGTTGTTTGAAAACTTATTTTAAATCAGCTCCACAATTAGTGCAATGTTTTGCATTCGTTCTGTTATCTTTTCCACAATTAGGGCAAACTTTTTTTGTTGCTAAACTTTTTCCACAGTTAGGACAAGCTTTGTCTTTTGAAGTGATTTCGTTTCCGCAGTTAGGGCATTTAATCATATTAACAGTACCCTTGCTCAAATTGTCTTCAGCAATGCTTCCATTAACTGCTTTAAGATATGAAGATGTCCAGGTTAATGTTATTCCATAAACTAGCCCAATAACTGAACCGAATAATAATAGTATTCCGAATCCTAATTCTAATCCGCCTGCAACATACGTTGCTTTTGAAAGGTTAATAGAACCGAATACAACTAATAGAACTGCGCCAACGAATGCAATAACTGCTAGTATTAATAACACTAAACCAAAAATCGTTAAAGCGCGTTTTTGTTTTTCAATTGAATTCATATATTCTCCTTATTTTTATTATTTTGTGATAATTTATTGACTGTGGTCAATTAATTTTATTAATAAAGTAATAACTATAATTATATTTTATTTGTGTTTTTAATGCTTATATAATTGAACAAAGAGTCACAATTCCAGCGATAATTATTCCCAAAGGAACTAAAACTGCTGTGAGAATTTTACCCAAACTTCTTGGGAAACCTGCACCCACTTTGCCAGTTTGACCATTCATAATGGTTGAATACTTATTTTTATTATATAGGTAATCCATAAAGTAAATAGGGATAACTCTATAAGCATATTTTTCATTTGAATATGAAGTTTGAATAGTCAAGTTATCATCGCCATCAGCATTGTGTTTGCTTATAATAGCATTTTTTATACTTCGATTAATTTCATTTTTAGCGTTGTTATATGCTGTGTCTACTAAAGTGTTGAATTGCTCTAGTGGAAAGCCTCTAACAAAATCTTCATTAAAAGCAACCGCTTTGTTTAAATAAAAAGGTAAAATTGAATTTAATTGGCTTGAATCAATATGGTCACTGACTTCAACAATCACATCGGTGTGATTGATAGAAATAGTTCCTGAAATATGATAGGACTTTTTTTGCCTACCATGCTCTTTGGATTCAATCCACTTATAAACCCAACCGCTATATTCAGTTGTTGTTATAGCATCGAAAGTGAATGATGGAACATATAAACTTCTAACATCAGGCTTAAATTGGCCTTTCTTCAACTTGCTTGGTAAGAAAAATTTTGATTTTAAGTTTTCTTTAAAAATTTGGATAGCCTGGGTTTCATTGAATTGAAAAGGAATTATTGAATCTGGTTTCAAACCCACCATTTCAGAATGATTCACAACATTTGTGCTTCCGCAATATGGACACGTGGTGCTATATGTGTTAGCGTTGTCTAACATTTTAGCACCACACGCATTGCATTTTAAAACAACATTGTTCTTGTTCCAAATTTGGTCTAATTTTGAATTTCTTATTTCTGAAATATCGTGTTTTAAAACATTCTTAGAAAATTCTATTTCAACTTCTGAACCGCATTTCTTGCAAATTAAATTTTGATTTTTAGGGTTAAAAACGAATGTTCCGCCACAACTAGGGCACTTATCGTTTGCTAGTTTTTTGCTCATAATTTAGTTCCGCATTCAGGGCAGAACTTAGCAGTTGACTTTACTTCAGCGCCACATTCTGAGCAGTGTTTTTTGCTTGATGCAGGCATTTTCTTTCCGCACTCAGGACAGAACTTTGCTGATGCTTTCATTTCTGTTTTGCATTCAGGACAAGTTTTTGTTTCTTCGCTTTTGGTTTTAGTAGGTTTATTTTTTGCACTTCTAATGCTTTCAGAGAATATCTCACCAATTCCAACACCAGCACCTAAGCCAACGCCAAGCCCAGCAAGGTTTCCACCACTTGGATTTTCAGCAGCGGCTTTCATAGCTTGAGCAGCTTGATATTGAGTGTAGGTTCCAAGTTTATCTTCAATAACACCAAGTTTTGTTCTTTCATCAAGAGCTTTTTCAACTTCTTCTGGAACACTAATGTTTTCAATTACCATATTTGTTAATTTTAAACCTAGGTCAGAGAATAAGTCACTATGAGATGAAGAAACTTTCTTTCCAAATTCCACATAGTTTGCTGCTAAATCAAGTGCACCAATTTTACTTTCAGCAACAGTATCACTGAAGTTTTGAATAACTAGTGGACGAAGTTGATTTGCGGCATCTTCAACTGTGTATAAAGGATTTGTTCCAAACATCTCTTCCATAAACTTTTTAGCATCTTCAACTTTAAATGAATAAACACCATATGCTCTAATTCTGATGTTTCCATAGTCGGCATCTCTCATAATTATTGGGTTTTGAGTGCCCCATTTTAATCCTGTGAATTGCTTTGTGTTAACAAAATAAACTTCTGCCTTGATTGGACTATTAAATCCAGTTGGAAGTGCTAGAATTTTTGTTATGATTGGAATATTTTCAGTTGATAATGTGTAGGTTCCTGGTCCAAAAATATCTGCAACTTGACCTTTATGAACAAAGATAGCTGCTTGAGAAGGTCTAACCACTAACTTACTGCTGTTCATAATTTCATCTCTATCAGTTAGTGGATACTTATAAACGATAGTGTTTTTACTAGGGTCTGTCCATTCAATAACTGATAGTAATTGTTTTTTGATTCTTTTAAATAATCCCATTTTTTCTCCTTTAAAAATTAATTAAGTTTTTTAACTTATAACAAGTATATTATATAATCTACAATATTATTAGTCAAATTATTAAAATAAATATATGCCTAGAAACAAAAAAAAATAACCTATAAAGGTTATTTAATCAAACAAGCTAACTAACTTTTTCCATTCACTTTGATAATCATTGTTTGGTTGAAAATTTTTAGGTGCAGAAACTAAATAAATAGGAAATTCTTTTTTCATTCTAAGGTGAGCTAGAAATTCGTTAGCACCTTCTTTTATATAAAGTTCATTATTATATGCAAAGGCACTGATTGGTGTTAGTTTTTTGCCTTTTCTTAATCTTTTTTCGCATTTATCAACGAGTTTTTCAGTAACAACTTGAGGGGTTGAACCAATATTTAGTTGTTTATTATTTTGAATGTGGTTAATAATTGCTTCGCATTGAAGAAGAGTGGTTTCTAAATCCTCATTATATATAATGAAATCATAATAAGGCATTTTTGATTGTTCTGATTTATAAAGTTTTAGTCTGCTTTTAATTTGGTCTTTAGGGTAATTTCTATTGATTAATCTTTCTTTCAAGGTTTTCTTTGAGTTTGTTAAGAAAATTCCAACAATTGGGTAGGTTTCTTTAAACAACTCTTTGCAGTTCATAACGCCTTTAACTGATAAGTCTTTTAAAACAACTTTATTTGCTTTACCTTGCTTTGCAATTTCCTCTTTGCTAATTCCATAGTATTGATTATTAATCATATCATATTCTAAGATTTTATCTTCGTTAATAAGCCTTTCAAATTCATCAAAAGTAACATAGTTATATCTTCCTGCTTTTGAGTCATCTTCTCTTTTTGCTCGTGATGTGTGAGAGTTTAGAAAAACAAAATCGTTTCCGTTTCTTTTAATTAAATTATCTATAACTGTGTTTTTGCCAGCCCCTGCTGTTCCTGAAAAAAATAAAAAAATGCTTTTATCCATATATCAAAAATTCCTTAAATTATTCTTTGAAATTAGCATAATATGTTGGCACAAACTAACACTATATGCTAAAAGCAAATTATTTGTTTTAGCAACTTTTTTAAACTTACTTTTTATTAAATTGCCATAGTAACTACTATTTCTATTATTATAAGATAAAAAATAAGAAATTCAAAATATTTTTACAAAAAAAGCATTTTTTCGACTATAATTAACACATTTTACAAATTAAATTAGCTTTAACAATATGTTTTAGTTATTAGCAACTAATCTTGAGTTTCTCCATTCGTTATATTCCTTGTTAAAATTTTCTTCGTATGAATCTTGATATTTGGCTTGATGTTTATCGTATGTTTTTTGAAATTCACTTATGCTTTTATTGGAAATTTTTTCAATATGTGATTCAAAATTTTCTCTATTGAAGTCTATTAATTTTGTTTTATTTGTGATTTCTTCGGTGGTAAAATCATCTGAGTTATAAGGCTTTTGCTTGTGTAGGGCAATTAGTTTATCTATTAATTTTGTTTCGCTAAGTTTGTTTAGCTCTTTCTCGTTTAACGTGTTATCTTTTTCAATCACCGCATTTATAAGCATTAATTTGTTTGCAGATGCAATGTTTTTATCTAAGGCCTCAGAAATTAAATCAATATCGTTATCACTTTCAACAACAACCGCTTTTATTTCATTGTTTTTAAAATAGTTATTTATCTTGCTATAAACTTTATTTTCCAGTGATTGTGTTAATCCAGACACAACAGTTATTCTAACTGCATTATCATCTTTATTAACATCAATATAGTTGGCTTGAGCACATAAATCCACAAACTTCTCGCAGGCATCATACACTTTCATCCCAATGAATTTTTCTTGAACGAGAAGTGTTTTTGCTTCATTGTTTATTGGCATAAGTGATATAACATTATTGTTTGCATCGGTTATGAATTCCACTTTTGGATTTACTTCAACTCGAACATAATGATTATTGTGAGCCTTAATACCATTAAAGGCCACAAGCACTCCAACGATTGCAACAAAAACTAAAATAGACACAATGGTTAAAATTTCTTTTCCTTTTTTCATATTTAACTCCTTGAAATTATTTTGAGAAAAACAACTAAAAATATTCTAATAAACTATTAATGTTTTACAAATTTATAAATTTGTGGTAAGTTTTATTTAGAGGAATAAAATGGGATTATTTAAAAGAAAAAAGAAAAATAAAAATGGTGGAAATGATGCGGGAATGGAAGATGGCTTAGCGGAGAAATACTTGAAGTATAAAAACGCTAACGATATCAAATTGAGTAGTAAAAAATCAAAGAAGTATGATGTTGATGAATTGATTGACTACATAGAAAAATCTCAAGAAGAAGAGCGCAATGAAAAAGAACGAATTAGAAATTTGCTTAATCAATATAATATGTTAAATGAATCTTTGGTGTTAAAATCAAAGGTGAATAACAATGTGGGGCAAGCTGAGAGTTCACCATCAAATTTATCAAACTTGAACAAGGAAAATCGAATTGATAACATCATTATTAATGCTGAAAATAAAGACAAAAAGGCGAAAAGAAGTATTAAGGCCCATATACATAAAAATAACATAATAAAGAATCAACTTATAGGTCAAATAAAGCAAGATGATGAAGAAAATTCTGAGAGTAGTGAAATAGAAAGAGATGTATTAATTAACAAGAAATCGCGTAAATTTACAAAATCTAAAGCAATTGATAAAACATCACTTTTAATTAATCAAGGTTATATTTTAGATCCTAAAGAGTTGTCTAGGGAATTTGATAAAATAGGAGATGATGAACAAACTATAAATAAAGTTATTTCTGAAAGAATAAAAAATACTATTCAATCTTTGAGAAAAAACAAGTTCACTATCTCAAGGAGTCAGAGATATAGGTTGTTTACTGATTTATCAATAATAGACCTTGCAATTGAAAGAGGATTTAGGCCAAAGTATTTAATGATTAATAAAAGGCTTATGGCCAAATCCGCTTATGATAATTCGGTTACATTGAGCGAATGTTTGAAAGAGATTGCATGGCTTATGGGAAAGAAGGATAAACCACAACTATTAGAAAAAATTGATGAAATAGTTATTGAAGAAGACTTGGAAAGGTATGTGTTAGGGAATTTAAATAATCCTATGGGGCAATTGAAAGAAATAGAAGGAAAACTTGAGTTAACGCAAGAAAATCAGATGGAACTAGAGAGGAAACTATAATGGCTAAATTATTAGATGGAAAAGCATTATCTAAAATAATTGAAAACGAGTTAAAGGAAAGAATAGTAAAAGTTAAAGAAAAATTAGGATTTGCACCAAAACTTGCAACAATCTTAGTTGGTGAAAACCCAGCATCTAAAACATATGTTAGAATGAAAGTTAAGGCGTGTGAAAGAGTTGGACTAGGTTCAGTAGAATTTAAACTAGATGAAAACTCAACTACTGAAGATGTGTTGGCTGTTATTAATAAGCTAAATAAAAACAAAAAAGTTTGTGGAATACTGCTTCAACACCCAGTGCCAAGGC
>CAKVOF010000040.1 GCA_934778125.1 uncultured Clostridia bacterium | reverse complement strand
CGCCAATAGGGTAGCACCTAACTAAACTCATTTTTTCGATTGGTTGACTACACAAAACGAACACATCAAGTGGATCGTTATCTCCAGAATATGTTTTAGGGATAAATCCATAGTTCATAGGGTAGTGAGTGCTAGTGTATAACACACGGTCTAAAATAATAAGCCCAGTTTCTTTATCTAATTCATATTTATTTTTGCTTCCTTGTTCAATTTCAACGCACGCAATAAAATCTTCGGGCTTAATTCTATCTTTGCTTATATCTCTCCAAACATTCATATTAAATTCTCCTATTTATCACTAATTAGTATATCACATTGAATTAAAGATTTACAACCCTAAGAACGCATAAGTTTTAAAAACTTTAACTTTGGTTAAAATATTAAAATAACTTATCGATTTTTAGAAGATATTAACTATATTTTAAATTATTTTCTTCTATTAAATAATATTAATTGCAAACAAAAATAAATTTATGTAAAATAAATGTAAATAATATATATAAGGAAAATAAGTATGAATATAAGTCAATCAACGATATCTTTAATCTACACATTATTAATTCTTTTATTTATTCTTCTAGGAATGATGTGGGGAATAATTAGGGGCTTGAAAAAAAGCGTTTGCAGGGGTGTGTTTTTGGTGGTCACATCAATAATTTTTGCAGTTATTGCAATTTTTGTGTCGCGGGCGGTAATAAATATAGATATTTCATTTTTAAATATAAACGTTAATGGCACAAAGGCCAAAACCGTTAATCAAATGATTGAGTTATATTTAAGCAATATAGCAACTGAAGCGGGAGTTTCAAAAGAAGAATTAAGTGGCTTAGTTTCAGCCCTAACAACACTTTCTAAAACATTGCTTGCAATGATGTTGTTTTGGGTTGAATTTATATTGTTTAAATACTTGCTTATTCCAGTTAATTACGCAATATATAAATGGCTATTTAGAAGCAAAGCAGAAAAGCAATATGCAAAATATAAAAAGCAATTCAAGAAAAACCATGCTCAAACTTTAGCATTTTCTGATTTATTTAATGATGATGGTTTTAAAGTTACTCCAATTGATGAAAACGAAAGCGATGGCAATGATTTAGGTTTTAGAGATTTGCATAAAGAAGAAAATGCTAAGGGTGAAGTTGAAAGTAAAAATGAAGACAAAGATGAGATTAAAGCAAATTCTGAAGATTTATATTTAAATAGAGAAGAAGAGAATAGCATAAATCAAGAAGAGTCTTTTGAAACAAACTCGCGTGAAGAATTAAAAACTTCAAGTGTTAATCAAAAATATTTTCCAGAAAACGAATATATGCCAGTTGGAGTTGAGAATGAAACTGAATTGCCAACAATTTCAAAACCCAAGAAATATAGATGGTGGGGTGCTTTAGTTGGAGTTTTTATTGGATTGTTTTGCGCTGGAATGGTGTTAATGCCAATTAATGGAGTTTTAGGAGTTATTGGTGGATTTAAAAACTATGTTGAGGCTAAAGAAAGCGAAGAGGTGGAAGTTAGTGAAAGTGTTGTTGCTAGTGGCGAATCTTTAGAAACTGATGAAAGCCAAAACGATGAAAACCAAAACACAGATGGAAAACCCAACAAACCTAAGGCAAAAGATGTGATATCATATGTGGCGGGAGATATTCCTATTTATGAATACTATGATGCATACAATAATAGCGTTGGAAACTATATAATGAAGTTTTCAGGTACCAATTTAGTTTCAAACTTAATGTTTAAGTTTGTTACTCTCGAAAAAATAAATGGCACTAGTATTAGTATTGCAAAAGATGGCGAAAAAATATTAGAAGCAATGGATAGTTTCTATGAAATATCAACAATTGATATGAAAGATAAATCTCAACCAAACATAGAAAAAATGATTGACCAAATCAATATGATTGTTGATAATGTGTTTGATTTAAGCATAGTTAAGCCATTTGTTAAGCCTGCAATAAACATTGGGGCGGAATACGCAAAGAAGAACTTGGTTAAACAAGATGATGAATATGCTAATCTTTTAGTTGCTTTGTTAGATTCTTTAAAGACAATGGAAAAAAGCGATGAGGTTAGAATTGAAGTTAAAGCATATGTTAATATCTTATCAGAATTAAATAAGCCTATAAATATGAAAGATGAGCAAAACAGACCAAAGTCAATTCTTTCGATTTTATGGGGGCAAGAAAAAATCGACATATTAGATATTCTGGGTGCATTACCAGATGAAAATATTGATTCTATGGTAGATAGTTTATTTGAATATGAAGAAAAAGGTTTGAAATATTCAATAGTCACTATCACAAAATCATTCCCTGAAATAATTTCATCGGGAATGAAAATGGCACAAGACAGTATTAATAATGCGCTAAAAACCACAGATAAATTTACTTATGACTATACCGTGGAACAACTTAAAGAAAACTTCACAACAAAAGAACTAAGCGGTGCTTTTAAAGACGTATTAAAAGATACAATCAAATTAGTGAAAGCATATAAAGTTAATGGAACGGGTATCGCTATAAAACAAGCAGGAAAACTTTTAAATAAGTTTAAAAATAAAGTAATTTTGAGTGATTCTTCATATGAAAGTTTGATGATTGTTGTTAGAGAATATGCAAACACATTTCTTAACGAACAAGGTTCATCATTGGGCTTAACTGAAGAAACCATTAACGCAATCACAAACAAAATAAATAAAAACTTAAACTGGGAAAGCGAATTAAGTGTTATAGGTGATGCCTATATAAAATTTGGAGAATACAACACAAAAGAATCTCCAATATTGCCAAAAACTGAAACAAATGAAACAGATTTAGAAAAAATTAAATACAAAGAAATAGGTGAAATCATAGATATTGTTTATAAAAGCAATCAAACAACTTTGCTAACAAAAGAAAATATAAACTTAATTTTAACAGATGTGTTAAATAAAAATATCGATGAAAAAACACTAGGAGAGTTGTATGATTATCTAGGAGTTGGCTCAGATAAGGATGTTAAAGAAACCTTAATAGATAACATCACCAATATCACAAGTTATCAAATAGAATTTGAAACTTTAAGCAAAATGTTTAAAGGTGAAAATGGAATCAAATTAAATGATATAAAAACTAATCCAATGAAAAACCTATCAAAAATTGGTGGTGCTTTAGATGAAGTTAAGAGTGGAAATATCATTAATGATAAAGTTATTAAGTTATTAGTTAAAAATGCAATCGCAAAAAACAAACTAACAGGTTCAGATGAAACGACTGAAAAAGTAAATTCATTTATGGATTCAATTAGTTCAAATGTTGATAATGTTTCATCTTGGAAGATTGAGCTAGCGTGCATTCAAGAAATAATCGAGTTTAAAGATAGCATGGTTGGAGAGATAGCGGATAACTTGCCAAAACTTGGTGAAGCATTAGATAAATGCTTAAGCAAAAAGGGAGTTTTGATAACAAACGCAAATATTGCAAATATGGTTTCATCGTTAATTAATGACTATAAAATAAAAGCAAACGAAGGAGAAACTTTATCTGCAATTCAAAAAGCTACAAATAACTTCCTAACATCAATTTCAGTAAACTTAAGCAATGTTAAGGGCTGGAAAGATGAATTTACTCATATCAACAATCTAAAAGAAGAAATAAAAACAGAAGTTGATTTAAAAACAATAGGTAGTGTGTTTGATACTTGCATAAAAGGAACACCAACCTTGCCAGCAAGTAAAATAATCCTTAATGAAAATATAAAAGATATGGTTTCAACAATTATTGATGACAACAAAAACACAGGCGCAGATTTAAATGCAACACAAAGTGCTACAAATACATTGCTAGAAAGTATTAAAACCAATTTAGGACAAGCAATAAATGATACCGATTTTAGTTGGAGTGTGGAGTTCACCCATATTGATAACTTAAATAAAAATATTGAGAGTAACTTAAACTTAGTTAAAATAGGCAAAGTTTTTGATGTTTGTGTGAAAGGGGATTCAACCTTATCATCACCAAGTAAAATAATCTTAAATAAAGACATCAAGGCAATGATTTCAACAATTATAGATAGTTACAAAATTTCAGATTCTACTAATAATATGCAAACAGCAATGAATAAATTTTTTAATACCTTAAATGGTAATATTGGCAATGTTCCAAACTCATTAACTAGTGAAAGTAGTTTTAGTTGGGAAAAAGAGTTAGGGCATATTGAAAATTTAAAGAATAACCAAGGAACTATGGAATCAATTGATATTTTTGATGAAAATGCTAAAACCGATACACTCGGGAAAATGTTTGATTCAATTGCATATAATTATAGTCCTAATGAATCTAAAAATAGCGAATTAATTAGTAAAAATATGATTAACACATTAATTTCAGATATGCTTGAAGCATCAAAATCAAAGCTTAAAATTTCAGATGAGGCAGTTAAATTAAAGGTTATTGGTGTTATTGATAACATTAAAAATAATATTGGAGAAATTAATAATAGCTCTTCATATGATTATTCAAATGCAACTTGTGGAGATGGAGAATCAACTATGCAATTTAGTTGGGCAAACGAATTAAAATGGTATAACTTTGTTGTGTTAAAAATTCAATTAAACAATGCGGAAGCATTGAATGAATTAAAAACTGAAAATGTCCCAAGTAAGTGTGTAACGATTAAAGATGCAAATATAGATGATGCAACAAAATCGGCTTAAAATAAAAACTCACATTTAAATATGAATGTGAGTTTTTACTTTGTTTTAAACTGAATTTAACTATATATGCTTTATTATTTAAATAAATTATCCCAAAATAAAGCCGAATTTGTGAGTTTTTAGTTTAAGTGAGGTGTTGGTTTTTCCGCTAAAAGTTGAAGCAAAATCGCTAACTATTTTTTGTGTTATGATGTTTATATTGAAACTCGAATCTGAATCTAAAAGGTTATTTATTTGGTTCACAACGCTTTTGCTTTCTTCATCGCTTAAGTTGTTTACTTTTATTTTTGTTCCATTAAAGATTGCAAGTTTGCCATTTAATATTCCAACCTCACTAATTGCTGTTACGGTTATATTTTGAATAGTACCACTTGTTTTTTCTGAATTCAATGAAAGATTGTTTAAAAGTTTTTCTGTGTTTATAGAAAAAACGCTTTTCATTGAAAACCTACTCAAATTATCGGTTTGTGTTAAAGTTAATTCTTTTACACTCACAACATCAGAATTTTCAGAATTTGAATATTTTAAGTATAAATTTAATAAATAGCCAAATTCCGAATCGGTTAGTTCAACGCTAGATTCTGCTCGCCATTCGCTAGGGGTTGCATCTTTATTTATTTCTAGTTCGTTTAGAATTGTTACTCCAGCGGTTTTGAGTTTTGAATTTAGTGTGTCGTAGTCGCTAGAGGTGATTTTATTTGTGTTTGATAAAAGGGCGTTTTCATCATATTCTTTTGAGATTAATACTAAAAAGTTCTGTGAGTTTTTGAGATTATCTTTTGCGTAGTCCACTGAACTTTTGATTCCAAAGCCAATAGTTAAAAGTATTATAACAACTGAGGTTATAATATAAATACTTTTCATTAATTTTTGGTGTTTGTTAAGGTTTTCTTTCTTTTTCTTTATCATATATCAATTTAAGTTTAATTAATTATAAACTAAAATGCAAATAAATTTTCAAATAAATGCTTAATTCTAAAATTGAAACAATAAGCAAGTAAAAAAATTGGGTCACATCACAATAAATAAAAATAATGAAAGAGTAAATTTAAAGTTAGAATTGGTAATCATTGAATAAACTTTATTTAAATTCTGTAATCGATTTGTATATTTGGTAGTTTTATGATATTATAAACTATAGGAAGTAAATTTTGAAACGAGTTCAAAATTTGTGCTAAAGCACTTGCAAAGCTATGCTTTGTGCTTCCAGTTTTGATTAACATCAGTTGCTGGCAAGTATCCCTTCGGGCTGTTTGCCGACAACTTCCGATAATATAAACTAATAGATAGTAATCTATTAAGTTTAAAATTTGTAATTATGGTTTTATTATGTTAAGGAGTTAGTATGGCTGAAGAAGAAGTTAAACAAAAGAAAAAAATGCCACGATGGAAGAAATGGATTATCGGTTTATTAGTAACAATATTAGTTATTAGTTCGATATTAGTTGGGGGTTATTTCTTTGTTAAGGAAAAGTATGAAATAGATATTTTAAAGGTTCTAAGGCAATTAAAAACTTTATCAAAACCAGTTGATGAAAATGAGATTTGTCCGAATAAGTTCAGCTTAAGAACTGATATGGTTGATGTGCAAACAGAAGTTAATAAATCTGTTGAAGGAATGATAACTTATGCTGAAGAAACTGGATATTCTGTGAAGTTTGCAGATTTACCTGATGAGATGAAGCAGATTATAAGTTTAACTGATAAACAAGTTGGTGCATTGGCTCAAACGATTGTTCAGCAAGAAATGGAAGGGAGAATTAATATTGGTGTTACAGAACTTCCAATAGATATTAAACAGGTTCAGTTTTCTAATTTAAAGGCCGATGGCAGTGCAACGCTAAATATAGTTATTAGGTTGGATATAAGACCATTAAAAGATATGATTGGTGGATTTCCGATCAATTTATTAAAAAGTAAAATTTCTAATTATTTATATGTTTCATCAACTGTGGATATTATTAAAAAATCTGAACCTTTTAAATATGATGTGGTTCATAATTCTTTCACGGTAAATAAGTTAGATGCGGAAAACACCGAAGACTTATTCAAAACTCTTGATAAAATTTTAAAAATTGGCTCTGCGGAAAGTTTGAATGTGAAAATAGGCGAAACTATTATGCAATCTTTAGTGGGTGATGACTATCACAATGGGTTGGCGTATTCGTTAAAGGATTTAGGTGTTGTTAGTGCAAAAGATTTTGCCTTTAAATTAAATTCTGAAGGCGAAGAATCTTTCGTGGTTTTAAGAAAAGAGATTTAAATACTTAAAAAAGGCGTTTGCTGTTAAAGTTGTTAAATGTGGCTAATTAGTTTGAAAATGAGGGAAATTTACAATTTTATAGATAATAAACGAATAATTATATTTAAAAATAATAAAGCAAGAAGATTGTTTAAAATCTTCTTGCTTTTGTTTTGTATTATAATTTATTTTTTAAAAATTCAATTCTGCATTTAATATATTAAATAAATCAACTTACAAATGTAAACTATTTGCAAAAATCATTAAATTTTGATATAATAATCCTTATTGTGAGGTAGAGTATGAGTGATTTAGAGTATGAAAGATTAAAATTTAAAACCTTTCAAAAAACCATAGATACTTACAAACAAGAATTGCATGCAAATAGAAAAGAGGCTCTCGATATGCCTATTGAAACAGATAATGGTTTTAATGTTGAGAGAGAAAGGTTGATTGATGATATTGATGAGAAGTTATCGATTTTAGCACGCCACGAAAAAGATCCTTATTTTGCTAAATTGCTTTTTAGTGATTTAGATGATGGGCAAGAATTTAATGGTTATATTGGAAGATTAAGTATTGGAGAAATTTCCGATCCAACTGATAATAAAATTGTGGATTGGAGAGCACCTATATCTGATTTATACTATAATGGTAGGTTAGGTGAGTGTAAATATAAATCACTCAATAAAGAATATAATGTTGATTTAAAATTAAAAAGGCAAATAAAGTTTAATGAAAATGGTGTTGAAACAATATTTGACCTTGAAGATAAAATAAGTAATGATGATTTTTTAATTCCATATTTAACTCAAAGTGCTGATAATAGATTGAAAAACATAGTTGCAACAATTCAAGGCGAACAGAATGATATTATTAGGTGCAGTCCTTTTGAAAATATAGTAGTGCAAGGTGTTGCTGGTTCTGGTAAAACAACCGTTGCTTTGCATAGGCTTTCATATATAATATACAACTACAAAAAAATGCTTTTTCCAAATGAGTTGCTTATAATTTCGCCAAACGAGATATTTTTGAACTATATATCAACCATTTTAGTAGATTTGGAGGCTGATAAAGCAAATAGTTTTTGCTTAAATAAAATAATCTACGATTTGATTGGCGAAGATGTTGAATTAAAAAGTAAACATTATCAATATGATAAACTTAAAAAACAGGGTTTATCAACGGACTATCTATCATTCAAAAATTCAAGCAAGTTTTCTCAATTAATAGAAGATTTTATTTTCGACTATATCAAAGCAATTGCATTTAAACCATTGGTGGTTAAGGGAATCAAGATTTTAGATAGTGAAGATGTGTGTTCGTTTTTTACAGAAAAAAACACCGAAAAAAGTATTTTAAGAATTATTGAAGATGGTTGCAAAAGATTAGGTATTGCTCTATCAACAACAACTGAAATAAAGAAAAAAGCAATTGAAAATATTAATAAATCAGATAAAGATTTTATGGTGAAAAATAAAGTAAAAGACATCCTAGATTCTGGAAATTTTGGATATATAAAAAGCACTATTAAACTAACAAGTAAACCACTAAAAATATATGAAATGTTTATTAAAAACATTGAAAAGTATACTGATTATTCTGAGTGTGAATTACTGCAAAAACAAACGCTTGCAAACCTTAAAAATAAGGTGGTCACATACGATGATTTTGCAAGCATTCTATATTTAACAACAAGAATTGATGAATTGCCTTTTTATGATAAAATAAAATGTGTTTTTATCGATGAGGCTCAAGATTTATCTGAGCTTATGTTTATAGCATTAAAAAAATTGTTTCGATATTCAAAATTTTCAATTTTTGGTGATATTGCTCAAGGTATTTATTCATACGAAGCTATAATGGATTGGAATTTCGTGTTAGACACATTTATTGGTGCAAAAATGCTTTACTTAAACCGTAGTTATAGAACGAGTGTTGAAATAATGATTGAGGCGAATAAGGAGCTTTTAAAGCTTAATATGAACCCCGCTAACAATGTTGTTAGGCATGGTGATGAAGTTAGTTTTGAGAATGACCATAGAATCGAAACAATTAAAGGTTGGCTTGATATTTTAAATAAGAAGTATCAAAACACAGCTATTATTTGCAAAGATGATTTTGAGTTAAATGAGGCACAAAAGAATTTAGCTAGTTTAAATTTGGCGATTATTAATGAGGATAATCAATCGTATGATGAATATCAAAACATTTTGTTAACGGTTCAAACAGCAAAGGGCTTAGAGTTTGATTCGGTTATTATATATAGCAAAAACAAATACACAGAAAATCCGATTGATTTAAAACAACTTTATGTTGCTAAAACTCGCGCTTTGCATAAACTTGTAGTTTGCAATTAAACATATTAGGAAAATAAAGAAGTTTATAATAAAGGCATTAATAGTTAATTGGTTTTGATATGTAACCATTTATTTTTAGTTTATGTATGTAAAAAATAAAAAGAAG
>CAKVOF010000039.1 GCA_934778125.1 uncultured Clostridia bacterium | reverse complement strand
TTGTTATATTCAGCAACTATAATATATAAACCATCGGCAGAAGGATAAGAGTTTTTAGAGAAATAAAATTCTGATGCTTTTGAAAGATTTACCTTGTCATCGGTAAGCAGTTCAGAGTTTAAAGTAACTTTACTATCAGAACCAAGACTTACGCTATTTAAATCAAACTTATATAACATAGACTTCGAAACAATGCCATTATATGCATAATTACAATTGGTTTTAAAAGTGATAGGAGGCATATTTGTTATAGGTAGCGAAAATTTTGTTATACCATCTTCAAATAATCCATTAACCACATCATTGTGATTCGAAAGAGAATTACCAGAATTACTTGCAATAATGATCGAGCTATCTAAAGCGAATGTTTGGTTTGAATAAATTTTATCAACATCATACTTTAATTCTGTTTCGCCATTTTTATTGAAGTATGACCTAATTCCAAATATTTCAAGGTTATAACCGTTTTGGTTAACATATTCTATTTCTCTATTTAGGAATGTGCTATTAAAGTTTTGAGTTGGGGCGTTTTCTAAAATAACATACTCATCGTTAACACTTTGTGTGCTGATTAAATATCTGTTTTCAAAATGATAAACGCCTAAATCTTTAAATTCAAGTTCATATTTATAACCGCAAATCAATTTGCTGTTTTTATAATCATCAACTTTAGGAAAGTTGTTTATTATTTTTGATTCATCTGAGGTGTCGGTCTTGTCACCATTTAATAAATAGGTGGCTGATTTTGAATTTAAATCTTCGCTAGTAAATTTTTTAGTGCTTGCATCAAAAGTAATTTTTAATTCCGCGGTTGTTGATGAAATTAATGGGAAAGTACCTCCAGTTAGGGTAGAGTAATCCACATTAAAGTTATTAATTAGTGAATATACCGTGCTTCTTATTGTTTTTGTTGTAGTATGAATAACAGTGTTTAACGCTTTAACAATTTCAATATATTTCCCAGAAGTGAAGTCACCCATATTTTCAATATCATTTTCATATTTACTTTCTAATGTTTTATATGATTCAAAAGCGTAAATCTCAGTTTCTTTTGATGTTTCGGTTGTGTTATAAACATAACATATATCGGTTGTTTTATGAGAGAATGTGTAGTCTGAAAGGGTAGTTGAGTTTGGGTTCTTTTTTGTGTAGAATTTAAACACATACATATATTCTTTTAAAGCAGATTTCTTAGGGCTTGAAGACTCATAAATATTGGCCTCAACTTTAATTTTTGAAAAATTTAAGTTGTTTGTGATGTCTTTAATAGTTATGTAACTTGTTTCTGAAACCCTATTAACATATGTTGTGCCTAAAACCGTTGTGTTTGGGGTTAGTCTAGATGTTGTTTGGAAACCAGTTTTGTAAGTTGTTTTAACCCCGTTATAGTCGTGAGAATATTCAACTGAATAGTTTGCAGGGTTAAATGTGTAGGTTGGGTAATCGCTTGTTGAATAGTTATAATAATAACTCAAATAGTTTTTACTAGCGTTTGCCAAATCAAATTCGGTATTGCCTTCATAAAGAATATTGGTGTTTAGTGTTGGGTATTCGCTATAAGAGTTGGTGTTGTAAAGATAAACGCTATACTCAAATGAATTTGATTGAGGTTTATAGTTGCCATTTGCATCTTTTTCAAGATATGTGTAGTTAAATGTGAATGTATATAAACCTTCAGCGTTGCTAATTAGTTTTTTGCTTGTTTGGTTGTTTTGGTAAGCCCAAACATTCTCTAGGTCGATATATTGATACCAGTAGTTGTTGTGGTAATCACTACCGCTTGAAAAACTTGAACCAGTTTGAGTGATAACATCATTTAGAACAATGCTGGTGTTTTTATAATATTTATTATTTAATTTTGCGCTAACACTAAGCGCGGTTATGAAAGCTTTTGTTCCAATTGATGAAATGGTTGGGTTATAAATGTCGCCAAACGCGATGTAATAATTCTCAATGTTTTCGTGAACACTAACACCAGATTCCAATGCTGTTTTTGTTTGGTGGTTATCTAGTTGAATATATTGATTTTGTTCTTTTTTGCCTTTTAAGTTGTCGTAGTAAATTTTATTGAATATATTTTTATACTCTGGTTCGGTTTCGGTTCCAGTATTGTAGTATAAATTATAGTTTTCACTTTTTAATTTGCCATTTTCATCAACATCAAACGCTTTTTCATCAAGGAAAGTATATATTGATGTTTGGTTGTTGTTGATTTTTAATGATTTAACATTTTTATAAGCATCGCTATATTTTAGATAATCTGGTGTGACAGCACCAGAACGTTCTTGATAATATAACTCATAATAATATTTATCATCATCAACTTTTGAAAAAATATTTTTATCAATAAAAGTTTTGCAGATATCAGAAATTTTTATATAGTTAAAGTCGCTTGGGTTAACTTTAACTGGATTTGGAGCGGTTTTGTTAGGAACAAGTAAAAATTCCTTTGAGTCATCTTCATTTTTAAATATTGTTTTTTCAGTGATTTGTTGATAACCTAAAGCAGAATTATAGTAAAGGTTTGGATTAATTGAATAAACATTGCCCGGATTAGTTACGGTGTATGTTTTAATTTGAAGATAGTTGCTGGCAGTATCAGGCTCAGTGTTTATGATTTTAATATATAATGAATCACTCAAACTTTCCGGCGCAGAGTCTTCCTTTTTATATTCGGTTCCTTCTAATTTGTAGAAGTCGGTTTGGTCAGCTGAAATTGGATAATAGTTGCCAGAAGTAGTGTCTTTTATGTAGTAAATATTTGTTCCAAGCGTTGGGATAGCGTTGGTAACGATAGTGAATAAGTCGTTTGAAATATTGAAAGATGATATTAAATTATAGTTTTCAAAAGTTTTGTAGTTATAGCCATATGGAAGAGAGATATTATAACGATTGCCTTTTTTCTCTATAAGGTCAATTTTATTTGAAGTGGGTTCAAATTTATATGAGATGTAGTAATAATCGGTGGCAGTGGCAGAAAATTCGTTATTGGCAGAACAATAGTACCTTGAGGGTTTTGGATCAATATCAATATCGGTCGGCTTATCAAAATAATAAAAATTAGTTCCATCGTAGATATATTCATCACTATCAATTTTAATGATAGTACAATTTCTTAAATCTATTCTCTTATAACGGGTTCCATCTGATTTTTGATTTGTTCCATATTTATCTATAATGTTAATAAAATCAGTTGGGCTTTCTTTAGAATAGTCTTGTTTATCAGGGGAGTCGTTCCAATAAATATCGTTTGAGATAAACAAATAGTCAGGCTTCGAGTCTGCTAGGAAGCTATAATAACTGCCATTTTGATTTTGCAAGTAAGAAGAAATGCTTGTGTTATTGTTATAAGCATCTATAAACTTATCTTTTTCAAAAGAAGGCTCAACCTCACGCAAGTTTGTGGTGGCAGAGATGAAATTTATTCCTTGAGCCAAATCGCTTTCAGCACTTGCCTTGCTTCTAAATAGTAAAGAAAAAGATAGCATAAAACAGAAAAGTATGCTAAATGCGATTAAAACAACATTAGAAACACAAATTCTTCTTTTAACTTTTTTCATATTAAACTACTCCCATTCATTCATCCATAAAACTTATAGCATTATATTTACCATGTTTAATTTCCATTTTTCAACATAATTCTTGATAATACTAAATAAATTTTATCACACTAGCATAAAAAGTCAAAATATTTGAACTATATTTATTATATATATAATATATTTTAAACAATAAACTTATTTATATGCAATCAATAATAACTGACTTTAGAGTGATGAAATATTAAGAAGGTGCATCTTAAGTGAGTAATAAGGCGGTTTTGTTTAATGTTGAAACTTAATAAATTTTATATTCTAACTTTTTCTGTTTGTTTTAAGCAACAACCCATTTAAAACACTTTACAAAAAAATAACTTCCTAAAAAGAAGGAAGCTATTTTTGATTAAATTTCAAACTGTTAAATCTTTATTCCCGGCTGACCATTTTGCCCGCCACGAAGGATTTTTTGGTTTCTTAGGCGGATATCGTAGTAAAGAGATTCTTCATCTAGTGGTTTTGGTATCTTATAAGAGTCGTTAGGTTTTTTCATATAGTAGAATTGAGTTGCCTTATAGCTTGGTGTGAAAATTGACCTAATTGGTGGCTCTTTTAATATTGAAATTATGCATTCGCCAGAACCTAGGGTAGCAAGCTCTGCTGGATAAATAAGAGGTCTTTGGTCTAGGCTTATAGATGTTGAAGTTGTGGCTTGCTCATCTTTTTTGCCTTGGTTTGATGAAATACTTTCAGTTTCAACGCTGGTGTTTCCGCATCGCTTACTAAACTCTTCCAAAGTGGTTTGGTCGTTTGATGCAATGAAAACGTGAATGTTGCAGTTATCTTTTATGGTTGATGAAACATCTTGACCATATTTGATTGTTAACTGTGAGTATGATTGCAAAATAAGAGTAAAGAATATTCTTCTTGATCTGGCAACCGTGATGATTGTTTCAAGGTTTTCAATTTTAGGCATATTTGCGAATTCATCAAGAATGAAGTAAACGTTTCTAGGAAGTTCACCGCCTCGTTTATTTGCCACATCAACTAACACTTTATATAATTGGGAGATGAAAAGTGTTGCAATTGGGTGACGCGTTGTTTTTTCATCTGGAATTTTAATAAATAATGCAGTTGGTTGATCAGCAAAATTTGTTAAGTTCATTTCGTTATGGCTTGTGGCGTAGCATATACCTGAGTCTGAGAATAATCCCATACGGTCGGTAACGATACCCATATATGATTTTGCGGTTTTTTCCGCGTTGGTTACAACTTGGTTCGCAAGCTGAGTTGCAAGGCTTAGTTTATCTCTGCCTTGGAAGTATTCGGTGATGCTTCGAATTGGGTTATAAGCATCGTTATCTTTTAGGTTCAAAATTTTTGATAGGTTATAGAAATTGTAACGTTCGCGCGTCATTCCTAAATCGGGATTTTCGCTATCTTCTAGCATTGCAAGCATTGTTCCCAAAACCAAGTCTTTTGCACCACGTTCCCAAATAGGATCGTTGTTGCTTTGAATTGGGCAAAGTGCTGTTGCGATATCTTTTAAATCTTCAAAGGCATCGTTTTTAAGTTTTTGCTTCAATCCGATCATTTGAAGGCGAAGGCTTTGCTCATCTGCAAAAGCACATCCATCAAATTCATACCATTCGTTGTAGTAAATTTTATTAACGCATTTTAGCCCTAAATCTCGCGGATCTTCACCTTTATGCACTTTGATTTCACTGCTCAAATGATTTGCTCTATAGTTCATTTCGTATGCTCTATCCATAGGGTTCCAGCATGTGCTTTGGAATGGCTCTTTAAGGTCGAAAACCATAATGTTGTAGCCTTTTAGCCTTAATTTTTCACTATGCAAATCATATAGCTCGCCTTTTGGATCGGTTATAACCATGCAAGGTGCTGCTTTGCTTTCACCTAAAATTTGAATAGTTGGGTTAACGAATTGAGTTGTTTTACCAGAACCAGTTGAACCAATAACTAGAGTGTGTATGCTTTTATACATATTAACTTCCAACTGCTTCCCCACAACTTCCGCTCTAATAGGCACGCCGATTTTAGTGCTTTTTGCAAGTTGGTCGTAGGTGTGGAACATATATTTTGGATCTTTTAAAAGGGCAGAACGACTTAGCCAATCGGTGTCGTAGAATTTTGAAAGTTTGCCTTTTGCTTTAACACTTGCTCTACCATCTCTTGATTTATCACTTAAGTTTATAAGCATAAAAACCAACGCTAATCCAAACATCATAACAAATGAAAAGTAAAACACTGAGTTTGAAAAAACATCCACAGAAAATACGAATTTTCCAAACGAAATAAATGATGAAATGATGTAGGCAACAATAGCTAAGCCTATTGCAAATATAAATGCCTTTAGAAAGAATCCGGTTATTTTGGTGGAATAGGTGGATTCTTTATCTTTTTTATCCTTTGCCATATAATTTTCCCTTTTTTCATTATATTTTATTTAGATTTAATATTTTTAGGTTTGCTTGAAATAGCTTATTTTAATTGAATGGATTTAATATTGCCACAAGCAATTAAATCTAATATACTAATATATTTTAACTTTATTATATTTTTTAGTCAAATAATATTCGAATATTTGTGTTGTTTAACAATCTTGAGTGTTGATTAGTTTAAATAATTATCAATCAATAGATTAATAATTGTGGATTAATGATGCTGAGTAAATTTATTTGTTGAATATTTGCTGGAATAAATGGTTTAAAAAGTATTAAGAATGGTAAAGATAATTTAAAAGATAGGACGTGTGTTTGGATATGATGGTTTATTTGTTTTTATAACCAGATTAAGCACTACTCGAGATGGTGTTATAAATAAAAGGAAAAAGTTTAAAAATATAGCCTTAAAATATTAGCCAAAACTTTTTGGTTTATTATAATAGTTTAAAAAATATCGGAATTGGCGTAATATTTAAAAAAAATTAAAAATATAGCCTATTTTGTTTGGTTGTGAAAAAAAAATGTGATATATTAATGTTAATTAAATTGTATTTTAATGCGATTCGGAGGGAAAAATGTTTAATAAATTAATGAGTGCAATGGTAGGATTTTTAGGCTCTGGTGGTGCTTCACCATCTGCGCCAAGTGTGAGTAAAGCAACTTGGATTCAACAAACATTTGCTATTGTTTGGAAAGTTATAGATGAAATTTTGTGGCCAGCTTTTGCTATTATTGCAACTTTAGGAATTGTTTATGCAATCGTTCTAGGTGTTAACTACGCTAAGGCTGAAACATCAGATAAAAAAGAAGAAGCTAAAAAGAGAATTATAAATGCTGTTGTTGGTGTTGTTATTATGCTAGCATTAATAGTTATCTTAAAAGTATTCGTAAGTGAGATTGGTGGCGTTAGAGACTGGGCCGATAACTTAACTAAGAATATTTAATATAAGTTTTGCATATTAATAAAATTTAGCAATCTATGGGATAAAATATATCTCATAGGTTGTTTTTTGTTTGCTTGAAAAAATGGGGTTTTTAGGTGTTTTTGTTTTTTTAAAAAGTTCGAGATAAAATAATTTTTCATATGCGATGGAGTAGGCTTAAAATTTTAATTAAATTAAAGAGAATTTAGTGGGTGAAAGAAAATTTATTGATTTTAATAATGCACTTATTTAAATGGTGAAGAAATTTGTTGTTTGAAGAGTTTTAGGTAAAAATTAATATTTTGAAATGGTAAAAAGTTGATTATAAGTTTTTTTATGAGTTGAAGTTCGGGATTATGAATTGAAGTTTGAAAGTTGATTGTTTTAAAATTTCTAGAAAAGTGAAGATTTGAAAGTGCTAAAAAAGATTTCAATTGCGAGTTAAAATCACGCATAATTTAAAAACATATATTAAAATATTTGCTATTATTTTATGATAATTGTATAATATTGTATAATTATATAATATATAGGAAAAATATTAGTAATTTTAGTTTATGCGTTAAATTAATTTCTTGAACAAAATTAACGGAAAAGTTTAGATTTAAGTTTCAGTTAAGATGAATTGTTTGCTATAATATGCGGGAAAAAATAGAATGGAAAAAGGAGGAGAATAGTTTTGATTGATGCATTATTTAACATATTAATTAAAATTGTTGTCTCTGTGATTTCAGTTGTAATTTGGTTAATCAAAACATTATTTGCTAATGTTTTTTTGAGAATAACTATTTCTTTCTTTAAATTGCTAGATTTTGTTCAGGATTTATTTAGAAAATTGGCTGGTTTAGGCACGATTTATGATAAAGCAGGAAATAAATTGGGTGAAGCGGCTGGTGGCGAAAGTTACGATGCTGGTGGAGATTTAGTAGTTTATTTATTTAAGCAAAAAGTAATTCAAAATGCACTTATAGGCATGGTTTTATTAGCGGTTGTGTTGCTATTTATTGCAACGTTTATTCAAATGGCACGCGTGGAATACACTGAAGATGGTGCTAAAAATTCAAAATGGCCAATTATAACAAGTGCGCTAAAAGCATTATCTTTATTTTTTATAGTTCCGATTACTTGTGTATTTGGAGTTTTGCTATCAAATTTTGTTTTGAAGATGGTTGATGGGGTTACTGCTGGTGGAAATTCAGTAACAGTTTCAGGTTTGATCTTTAAACTTGGAGCATATGATGCTAATGTTGTCCCCAGATCCTCCAAGGTAATTTCCGATGAAAACGATAATGAAAACAAAGCAGTGAAGTGGCTTCAGGAACAAATGGACAAAAAATCTAAAACAAAATCAACAACAGCGAAAGTTGTTGGTGGAAGGTTTGGCAACTCTGAAGATCTCAAAGCAATTGGAGTTTCGGGCGACTTAACATATAATGATTTGGCAGATGCAATTGATGATATTTTTGCTTCCAGATCTCATGTTACGGGAGCGGAATTAGAGTTTGATTATGCTTTTGATGATGTTGCCAAAGTTGGCATTGGCGAAGAAGTTAGTTATTTAAATTATTTCTTGGTTATGCACTATTATTATCAAACTAAGATGAATTTCCTTTATATGTGGATAGCAATATTTATTGCGTTATCTTCTTTGTTTAATGCAAGCCTTGGAATGATAATGAGATTGTATAATTTAGTGGTGTTATTCATAATTTCTCCACCTGTGGCGGCGCTGATGCCTCTCGATGGTGGAAATGCATATAAAAACTGGCGACAAAAGTTTATAGGTTCAACTATTTCTGCCTATGGAACCATAGTTGGGTTGAATTTATTTTTCCAAATAGTGCCAATTGTTCAAAGCATCAATTTATTTGATCCGAATGCAAGTCCTGGGCATGAATTAATGAATATAAATAATGGTTTTTATAATCGATTAACGCAATTATTGTTTGTGTTAGTTGGTTGCTTAATGATAAAAGATATTTCAAAAATGATAAGTTCAATTATTGGAGCTGAAGATGCGATGGAAGCTGGTGCTGGAATGAGCAAGCAAGTTGCTGAAAATGCTGCAAAAATTGGAAAGGTCGCTGTTGCTGGTGCTGCACTTGCCGCTGGAGTTGGCGCTGCGGGGTTTGCAAAATTCTCTGCTGGTGCTGTTGAAGGTATGGGCGGAACTGATGAGTCGGTTATAGAAGATAAAAAAGCGAACAGAGAGGATATGACTAAATCTCAGCAAATTAAATCTAAAATTAGATCGTTCAGTGTAATGTCTAAAATTGGAGCAAAGTTTGGTGAGAAAAAAGCTGGTGAAAAAGTAGCAGGTGATGAAATCGATGACAAAGCAAGTGCTGAAAAGTCATCTGCAACAGGTGGAAGTGGTGATAAAAAAGGCAAAACAAAGGCAAAAGCTAATGTTGGTGCAACAGATAAATCTGCTGTGGGTGCTGCAAAAGATCAAGCAGATGTTAAAGCTGAAGGTGGCGATGATGGTGCTAAGGTAACCGCTGGATCAACTAGTGCTCCTAGTAGCGCAGGCCAAAAAGAACAGTTGGCTAAAATTAATAAATGGGAAACAAGGGCTGCGAAAGCACGAAGAGCTTCTCAAAGAGGAAAAATGCTGGCTGGAAATTTGGCAACATCGTTGATTGCAAGCTCTGGCGTTGGAAAAATGCTTAACGATATGACGGGTGGAGCATTTAAAGCATTAGGTGGAAAAGGTGTTGAGCAATGGGATGGAGCAATCGCTGGTAAATCAGATCTAGATGAAGGCACAATTGCAATGCTTAAAAAACAAAAGAAAAATGCAAAACAACTTGCTGCTGAAGATGCTATGGGGGATTCTTATTATGCGGCTATAACATCATATAATGAAAGAATGGTTAGTGACCATGTGTTTGGTGGCGAAAGCAAAAAATTTACTGCAGATGTTGCAGGGCAAAATATAAACAGTTTGGTAAATTCTTTTAACGTAGCAAGTGCAAATCGGAATTCTAACGAAATGAAAGAGATTCTTAGCGAATTGGTTGAAACATTAAAAACTGTTGGCTTTAAAGAAGCATATTTGAGTGCGGGTAAAATTGGCAGTGTGGTTGCAGATAATGGAGATGTTAATTTTGATGGGCTTGGTGATAATGGTTTTTTAGAAAAATTGTTAAATTTAAATGGTGATAAAAAAGGTGTTAATGTTAATAACGGAAATATTACTTTAAATAATGATGAAAGAATCAAAGTTGATGCAACGGAATTTACTGCAAGAGTTAAAGAAGTGTTTGATAACATGAAACTTCAAGTTAAGATGACTGATAGAAAAGAAAGTTATGATGGGTTGGTTAGAGCTATTACTTCAGGATTGAATAGCGAGCAGAAAAAAGCTGCTGGAATTATGGGATTCCAAGAAACTATGTCTCATTGGCAAGGTTCATCTTCAACAGAAAAGAGAGATCGTGGCGATTTGAAAGCAATTTTATCTATT
>CAKVOF010000038.1 GCA_934778125.1 uncultured Clostridia bacterium | reverse complement strand
AAATGGGTAATTTTACGGGCTTATCGATTTTATCAGGGCTTGGTCCACAAATAAAATTTAATATAGATACTATTAATTCAGTTAAATGTGATTTTCATTCAAGTTTTACGAGTACTGGCATTAATCAAACACTACATAGTATTTATGTTGATATAACGGTATCCGTGGGTGTTGTTTTACCTTTTACAAGTTGCGAAGTATCAAATACACAGCAATTTTTGTTGTGTGAAAGTGTTATAGTTGGAAAAATTCCTGAAGTATATTTGTTTTCTGACAATTTAGATTCACTATTTAACTTTGTGCCTATTTAATAATTGAAAAAAAATTTATTATATGGTATTATATTTACTATGGTAGGTAAGAAATATGATATTCCTTGATAATGCTAGCACAACAAAAGTTTACGAAAAAAGTTTAGAAGTATATAATACTGCAAGTTTGAATGATTTTTATAACCCCGGTGCATTATATAATCTTGGTAGTAAGAATTATAAGTCAATAAATGAATCTAAGATAAATTTTTTAAAGTATCTTGGAGCAACCTCAAATGATAAAATTATTTTTACAAGTGGTGCAACTGAGTCGAATAACATGGCTATTATGGGTTCAATAAAAAATAAAAATGCAAAACTTCTTTTTTCTCTTGGGGAACATCCAGCCGTATATAATGTTGCAAAGAATCTTGAGAGTTTAGGATATAATGTTGAGTATATAAAACTAATTGAAAATGGTGAGATAGACTATGATGATTTTGTTAATAAGATAGATGATAAAGTAGCGTTTGTTTCAATTATGCATGTTAATAACGAAACTGGTGCTGTTAATGATATTGAAAAGTTGGTAAAATATGCTAAGTCAATTAATCCTAAAATTATTTTTCACTCTGATGGTGTTCAAGCATTTGGAAAGATTGATGTAAATGTTAATAGGTTAGGTGTTGACCTATATACAATTAGTGGTCATAAAATCCATGCTCCTAGAGGAATTGGTGCTTTGTTTTGTAAAAACGGCATCAATCTAAAACCAATAATTTTTGGCGGTGGTCAGGAAAATGGATTACGAAGTGGCACTGAAAACTATCCAGCAATTAAAGCTTTTGATAAGTCGGCTGAAATAATTCTAAAAAATAGAATGGAAAACTTTAATCATGTTAAAAAACTTTCTGAGTTATTTAAACAAGAATTGTTGGCGTTGGTTCCAAATGTAGTTTTTAATGGAGAGAATAAATCACCATACATCGTTTCATTTTCATTGCCGGGTTCAAGGGCGGAAACATTGCTTCATATGTTAGATGATAAGGGTGTTTTATTAAGTAACGGTTCAGCTTGTTCAACAAAAAAATTGGGGAACAGAATTCTTCAGGCAATGGGTGTTTCAAACTCACTTATAGAAGGTTCTTTAAGGGTTAGTTTTTCAGAAGAGAATAGCATAGATGAAATCAAAATTGCAACGCAAGAAATTGCTAATTGCTACAACGAATATATCTCAAAAGTAAAAAATTAAGGACAAATTATGGAAATAAAACAAACAATATTAATAAGATTTGGCGAATTGTTTTTAAAAGGTAAAAATAGAGGATTTTTTGAAAGAAAATTGCTTGATAATATAAAAGAAAAGTTATTGCCAATTAAATGCGAGATAAGGAAAATGGGCAATAGAATTTTTGTTAGTGAATATGATAAAGTTGATGAAAACAACATAATTATTGAATTGTGTAAAATTTTTGGGGTGCACTCAGTGAGTCCTGCCGTTATGTTAAAAACAGATATGGGTGGTATTAAAGAATATGTTGAATCAATAAGGCTAAATAAAAAAACATTTAGAGTGACTGTAAATAGAGCAGATAAATTATTTCCAGAAAATTCAACTAAATTTTCAGCAACCCTAGGCGGAATTATTCTTAAGAACAACAAAATTGCAGTTGATTTGCACAATCCAGAAGTTGATGTAAATGTTGACATTAGAGAGAATGGTTATACATTTATTTTTTATGAGGTTATTCAAGGTTTAAATGGTATGCCAGTTGGCACTAGTGGAAACGGATTATTGTTGTTATCAGGAGGAATTGATAGCCCTGTTGCTGGTTTTTTGGCATCAAAAAGGGGGATGAATATTTCAGCTTTACATTTCCACAGCTATCCATATACGAGTGAGCAAGCTAAAGAAAAAGTATTAAAGCTTGCTAAGATTGTATCCGAGTATTCTGGAAATATTAAAATATTTATTTGTAATTTTAAAGCAGTACAAGAAGAAATTCATAAAAAATGCAATGAAGAATATATGATAACAATTATGCGAAGAATTATGATGCGAATTGCTGAAAAAATATGCCAAACAAATGAATTGCAGGCTATTATCACAGGTGAAAGCTTAGGTCAGGTTGCAAGTCAAACAATTGAGAGTATTACGGTTACAAATAATGTTCTAAAACTAATTCCTGTTATAAGGCCTGTTATTACTATGGATAAAAGTGAAATAACTGAAATTGCTAAAAAAATCAATACCTTTGAAACATCGATACTTCCATATGAAGATTGTTGCACAGTATTCTTGCCTAGATATCCAATAATAAAGCCCAAATTAGAGAAAGTTATTAGAGAAGAAAATAAACTAAATATTGATGATTTGGTTGAAAAAGTTATTAATTCTATCGAAATTATTGAAACTAAAAATATTTAAATTATTTTATATTACAAAAGTCGAGTTTTTATATGATTATAATTGTATAATTATTTGACTTTTTTTTGTTAAATAATTAAACTATAAATGTTGTAGTGAGAAATCACTATTGGAAATAGATGTTTTAAAAATAAATTTATAACTTGAACAAATATTTATTTAATTTATTTGAATAATTATTTGAAATCTATATATTTAGCACAATTAATTTATTAAAATGTTTAAAACATTATATTTTATTTTTTTTTAAGGAGAAGGCTATGCAAACTAGTATTATGAGTTTATTAGCTTTGTCTTCGGCAGGATTGAGTGTTATTGTGGCAGGAATAGCAATGATTGTTTCTGCACCTCTTGCAATCTTAATTTATGTTTATTTGCAAAAAGGTAAATTAAGTAAAAGCAAAGAAAACGCAAATAACATTATTGAAAAAGCCAAAGAAGAAGCTAAAACAATAAAAAAAGAAGCTTTACTTGAAGCTAAAGATGAAGTGTTTAAAATTAAAAATGACTGTGATCAAGAAGTTAGGGAAAGAAGAGCTGACCTTCAAAAATCAGAGCATAGAATTAATCAAAGAGAGGATTTTTTAAATTCTAAGGAAGAAGCTCTTGACAAGAAAAGTGATAATTTAGAAAATATCAAAAATTCATTGAAAGAAAAAGAAGACTCGATTCAAAAGAAAATAGATGAACAAAATGAAATTACAATTAAAATGCAAAAAGAGTTGGAAAAAATTTCAGGCTTAACTAAAGAAGAGGCTAAAAACACCTTAATTTCTAAATATGAAGAAGAAGCTAAAAAAGATGCAGCTATTCTTGTTAGAAATATTGAAGAAAATGCTAAAGAAGAAGCAAATAAAAAAGCAAAAGAAATAATTACATTAGCTATTCAAAAAACTGCTGTTGATCACACTAGTGAGATAACAGTTACCAGTGTTGATCTTCCAAATGATGAATTGAAGGGGAGAATTATTGGTAGAGAAGGTAGAAACATACGCGCTCTTGAAAATGCAACTGGTGTTGATTTGATTATTGATGACACACCAGAAGCGGTCGTAATTAGCTCATTTGATCCAGTTAGAAGAGAAATTGCAAAAGTAGCTCTTGAAAAGTTAATCCTTGATGGTCGAATTCATCCAGCAAGAGTTGAAGAAATAGTTGAGAAAGTTACGCGCGATATTGAAACAACAATCAAAGAAGCGGGTGAAGCAGCAGTGTTTGATGCTGGTATACACGGTATGCATCCTGAACTTGTTAAAATTTTAGGTCGCTTAAAATATAGAACTAGTTATGGACAAAATTGTTTAAAGCATTGCTTAGAAGTTTCATATCTTGCAGGTTTGTTAGCTGTTGAAGTTGGTGCTAATGAAAAAATTGCAAGACGTGGTGGATTATTGCATGATATTGGTAAGGCTGTTGATCATGAGGTTGAAGGAACCCATGTAACAATCGGTGTTGAACTTGCCACAAGATATAAAGAAAGCAAAGAAGTTATTCATTGTATTGCTGCACATCATGGAAATGTTGAGTTTGAGAGTTTAGAGGCTATAATAGTTCAAACAGCTGATGCTATAAGTAGTTCAAGACCAGGGGCTAGAAGGGAATCACTAGAAACATATATTAAAAGATTGCAACAACTTGAAGAAATTGCAAATGGATTTAAAGGCGTTGAAAAAAGTTTTGCAATTCAGGCTGGAAGAGAAGTTAGAATCATAGTTAAACCAGAAGAAATTTCTGATGAACAAGCTCTATTTATGGCCAAAGATATTGCTCAAAAAATAGAAAAAGAAATGGAATATCCAGGGCAAATAAAAGTTAATGTTATTAGGGAAACAAGAAGTGTTGATTATGCGAAATAACTTGCATAATAATGAATAGTAACGTTCTAATTGCAAAAGATATATTATTACCAATAAAGGAGAGTATAATATGTCTGGAACAATATTTAAAACTGGTGAAAAACCAGGAAGTGGCGAATATACTTGCACAAACTGTGGTCAAGTTGTTTCGGTTGGTGAATACGATAAATTACCACCATGCCCAAGATGTTCAAATAATGAATTTACTAAATAAAAAGAATCCAAAGTGGTTAGTATTATCACTTTGGATTTTTTTAAACAAAAAGAGCCTTTACTTAAAGACTCTTGCTCATTCTGGCAGGGGAGAGAGGATTCGAACCCCCAACCTACGGTTTTGGAGACCGCTACTCTACCGTTGAGCCACTCCCCTAAAGTGTAACAAAATTACTATAATAGTATAAGATATATCCGTTTAAATGTCAATAAATTTTTTAAATATATTAATTAAGTATTAAAAATCTAACAAAGAATGGTGGGAGTTGTTTAATATAAAAGTTAAAAGATTAGTTTTATATTTAAAATAATAAATAATCATATAAAATCTTAATAATGTAGAATTTATTACACGTATTTTCTTTTTATTATATTTTAAAATTGATATAATATAAAATATTATATAGAGAAGTGGTGTTATGAAAAATATTGTTTTGTATACAGATGGGGCATGCTCAGGAAATCCTGGAATTGGTGGTTATGGAATAGTTTTGATTTATAATAATTATATCAAAGAATTTAATGGATATGAAAGAGAAACAACTAACAACAAAATGGAAGTAACTGCAGTTATAGAGGGGTTGAAAAAAATAAAAGAACCTTGCAATGTTGATATTTATACTGATAGTGCTTACACAATGAATGCATTCAGTGAAGGTTGGATAGATAACTGGATTAAAAATAATTGGAAAACTGCAAATAACAAACCTGTTAAAAATGATAATTTATGGAAAAGTTTGTTAAAAGAAATGGAAAGGCATAATATAACTTGGCACAAAGTTAAAGGGCATTCAGACAATATTTATAATAATCGGTGTGATGAATTGGCGAGAGCGGGAATTGATGAGTGTAGAAGTATTTTGAATGAAAAAAAAGAGATCTAAAAATCTCTTTTTTTGTAAATTATTAAATCAATTAGTATTAAAAGAGCTGAGTATATTGAAATTATGGCTAAGCTTAACCAAAAGTTCGAATTTATAATAATAGATGTGTCTAAGAGTTTATCTAAAAATGCGGTTGAGTTTTCGGATATAACAACTTTGCTTCCAAAGAATTTAAATAGATTAGCGTTGTAAAATGGGGAAAATTTAAACCATGATTGCGTTTTAAAGAAAATATTTAATGAGAGGATTGCGCAAATTGATGTCATTGTTGTGATAAATGTTCCAAGTACACTCCAGAACATAAATGCAAAAAAGCAAACTACAATTGCATAGAAGCATACTTCCAAAAGTTGAAAAAGGGAGTATAGTAATATATAAAGAATATAGTTTAAACTAAATGCAATTTTTGCATTAAAAACAACCAATAAATTTCCTGCATTAATTGCGGGTAGTCCATAAAGAATGTTAGCAAATAGCACTGAAAATAGTAGATTAAAAAGCATTAAAACAGATACAAAATAAAACATTGAAAGTAATTTTCCTAACACAATATTTGTTCTGCTATACGGTCTAGATAATATAAACTTAATAGTGCCGTGTTTTTGCTCATTGGTGATTGAAATAATTGCCATAATAGCTACGAATAAAATGACTATAAAAGATACCAATTTAATTGAAAAATACACGTAATTTAGTCCATTTTCACTATCAGTTGTTTGATATGAATAACCACTTTGATTTATAAAAGATTCTTCATAAATATTGTTGTTGATATAATATTCATATGCGGTTATTTTTTCATCAAAGTTATATTTATTGAAGTTTTCAAATGTTTCTCCGTAAAAATTTATAGATATCTTATTATCTATTTCTTTTGTTGCATTTTGTGTGATTAGCATTTTAAATAATTTATATGAAGTTATGCTTAATAATCTATAATCGTTAATATAAGATTCACATTTAGAATTATTGCCTTCTAAATTATTTAAATTATTTAAAATATCTTTTTTATTATTGTTTGTTTTGTCAATTATAGTTTGTAGTTTTTCAGTAATTATATTGTCACTTGTTGAGTAAATTAACTCATTGCTTAAGTTTGAAATTTGTTTTTTTAAGTTAGATGAATTTGATGTTTTAATAATATTTTCATGTTCACCTTTAGTTATATCATTTGAGTTCTTTAATTTTAATTCAGAGATTTTATTTAAAGTGTTTGCGGAGATATTTAAGTAGTTAAGATATGTAGTTTTATTTATAAAAACAAATTGTTCTGTGTTTAACAATTGCTTTAGGTGATAATTTAATAAATTATTTATTTCGTAAAAACTTACCATATTATCATAGATTTTTTGTTTGTTGTTTTGGTAAGTTGGGGCAGTTGATTGTAATAATGAATTTTGATATATGGTAAGAGAATTAGTTGATTCATTTATCATTTCTTCAATTATGTACTGAACGAAATAAATTGATTTATTTTTTACATCATTTAATTTGTTTGTAAAATTATTCTTTTTATATAACTCATTAATACTAACAGCTATATCACCAACATTATCTTTTCCTTCACTTTTAATTCTATTAATTTCACTTATTAAAAATTTTAAGTCAAAACAAATCTTTGAATATTGTTCTGTGTTTATTAGTTCGTATAGGACAGGATATTTATTGAATATAGCTTTTTGTTGAGTGTAGTCATAAAAATCATTTAATTTGTTGAGAACATTATTATAGGCTATTTTAGTATTTTCATCAACGGCTTTGTTCATTGTTGTTTCAAGATTTGCAAATGAAGCATAAACAGCATTTAATTTATCATCTAAATTTTGTTTTCGTTCATCAAACAACCTAAATAATTTTATGTTTTCAAATTCTGTTTCATCAAGTAAGTCATATTCATTTTTCTTTGTTGAAATAAAATCTTCATAGGTAATATTTAAAGGAGTTGTTAAAGTAATTTTTGGATTATATAAGTATGATGATAAATATGTTGCAAGCACAACAATAAGAAGCATTATATAAAATAATGGCTTTTTAAAAAACTTATTAAGTTCTAATCTTGCTAATCTAAACATATAATCACTCTAACCAGTTTTTATCTATTACTTTACGTTGAAGAATTTCATTAAACACTTGAGCTAATGATTTAGTTATATATTCAATTTTAAAAATTGAAATATGATATGCCTTAAGCCTTTCGATTATTTTTGCCAAACTCTCTTCCGCTGTGTAGACAATTATTGAATTGCCAGCAACGCTAACTTTGTGTTTCAATTCATTTAAAACAATTTTTCCAGCGAAGTTAGGGTAGTCAACTGTAATTTGAAGCTTTTTATCATATTCACTTTGATCTTTTAATTGAGCTATCGTTTTAATATCTTCTATTTGACCATTGTTCATAACGGCAATAACATCACATAACTCCTCCATTTCGCCAAGCATATGACTTGAAAGAACTATTGAAACATTTTCTTGCTTAGATATGTATTTTAATAATGTGCGAATTTCATTCATGCTATTTATGTCAAGACCAGCCAATGGCTCATCAAATATTAATAATTTGGGATCTGTTAAAAGTGCTTGTGCAATTCCAAGTTTTTGCTTCATTCCTGTTGTGTATTTGCTAACTTTTTTGTTTAACTGATCTTTTAACCCAACAATTGTAGCACAATTTATAATTTTTTCTTTAGATTTGATTTTTGAAAGTTTGGCGAAATACTTTAAGTTGCTATAGCCACTCATTGATTCAAAAAATCTAGGCGTTTCAATAAAACAACCTAAATTTTCGGTAGCCCTTTTTTTATCAGTGTAAATCGAATGATTACAAATTTTAACGCTACCTTTGTTGAAATTACAAAATCCACAGAGAATTCTCATAACTGTTGTTTTACCTGATCCAGTTGGACCTAATAGTCCAAATATTTGGCCGGCTTCAACTTGAAACGAGATATTGTTTACTGCTAATTTGTTATTAAAAATTTTTGTCAAATTTTTAACACTTAAAATAATATCTGCCAATTTTCACTCCTATCTCTAAAATTTTACCATAATAGGAATTTTATGTAAAGTTTAATAAATAAAATAAATTATTTATAAATTATTTTAAGCATAAAAAATCAAAATATAAACTTACTTAGTTATTAATCTTTTTTACAACTAATATAATATTGTAATAGTAAGATAATAAAGGTGTCAGCTATAAAAAAAGTCATTAATTTTATATTTAATTATGTTATTCAAATAGTTTTATTAACACTAATTCTTGTTTTTGCGAGAAAAAGTTTTTTTAGTAAAACATTATTTAAGATTTTAATAATAGGTGTAAACATATTGTTGGAATCAATAATTATTTTGTTAAATAGGAAAAAAAATGCTAAATTTGTAAAATACTTAGTTGTAGCAATAATAAGTATTGATGCAATTATTTTAGGCTATGAAATAATAGATTACTATGGCATAATGAAATATTTAACCTCAGTTATTTATATTCGAGATTTAATAGTTGCTACCGGGGGAAAGGGGGTAATTGTTTTTATTCTAATACAAATATTAGAAGTTGTTTGTTTACCAATTCCTTCTGTGGTTATAATTGTTGTGGGAACATTAATCTATGGGCCATTACTTTGCTTTATATTTTGCACTATTGGTGTTGTTGTAGGCTCAAGTATTGCGTTTTTAATAGGTAAAACATTAGGAATCAAATTTGTTTCGTGGATATTTGGTGAGAGAAATATAACAAAATACACAAACTTGTTAAACAAAAATGCCACATTTTTTCTTGCTATAGCATTTTTGTTTCCATTCTTTCCAGATGATATTTTGTGTATTGTTGCTGGTTTAACAAATATGAAGTTGAGTAAATTTATTTTGATAACTATATGCACAAAACCAGTTGGAATCTTTATAATGTCTTTTCTTGGAACAGGATTTAGAATTCCATTTAAAGGCTGGGGAATACTAATATGGATTACATTATTTGTTGTCATTATTGTTGCTCTTTTTATTTTATTTAAAAATAGAAGAAAGATCGAAACGCTTTTTGCAAAAAAATAACACAATTATAGGTTATTAATCCATAATTGTGTTACAAACTTTTTATTTATAAAAACTTTTAATCTTTAAAATAACATAGTATAAGCAAGGTGCAATCAAAATATTAAAACCAAATAAAATAGGTATAATCATTTTTGATAAATATTCTATGCCATTTTTAAAAGAAAAACCAAATAATGTGTTGATTGAATAAGTCAATACGCAAATTATTATAAAGGACAAACTCGAGAAAGACATAGAATATGATAATTTAAATGTGTTTTCTATTTTTTTATTCATATTTAAAAGGAATGGCATTAAGAAAAATATTCCAATAACTGTTGCGATAACATAACTTGTTATATAAAGGGCAGAATCGTAGTTAAATATGAGATTGTTTTTCTTTAATAATAAAAGTGTAATAGTTATTTCAGTTAGCAGTAACAAGGTGAAAATAATTCCAAAAACACATTTAACTTTATTAACTGAAACATAATTGTTGTTTATTTCATTATTGAAAGTGTCAATTTTTCCATATTGTTTTATGGCAGTGTTTTCAGTGTTATCTATTTCAAAATCATCAATGAAATTATTGTTGTTTTGAAAAGAATCATCTTGCTGGATAGTTGAATCAGGTAGATTATTTTGATAACCTTGGTTGTTTTCATTATTTTCAAAATCTATAAAGCTATCTTCAATTTCATTATTATTATTAAAATTCAACAATGAATTTTCTTTAGTAGAGGTTGTTTCAGTGTCAGTTGTTTGAGACATAACTAATTGTTCATTATATTGCTTTTCTTTATCTGAATTGTTAAAATTGAATTTTTCTTTTGAAATTTTATCAAATTTCTCAGAAAAACTTTGATTTCTGCGTTCAATTTCCACACTGCTTAATTGAGGTTGACTAATCTTTTGTTGTGTAGGTTGATAACTAGGGCTT
>CAKVOF010000037.1 GCA_934778125.1 uncultured Clostridia bacterium | reverse complement strand
AACACAACAGTTGTTTTAAGAAATGGTGATAATCCAAAATTAATTAACAACATTTCTGATATAAAGAAATCTATTGAAGTGTTAAAATCTAAATATAATTCAATCGCGATAATTACAAAAAATAATAAGCAAGCTAGGGAAGTCTTTGATTTATTGAGTGATAATACTATTCAATTAATCTTAAATAGTTCAGATATTTTAAATTCGAATATTTGCATAATTAGTGCGTTTAATTCTAAAGGTATGGAATTTGATGCTGTTATTTGCTATAATGTTTCTAAAGAAAACTTTGTGAGTGAGTATGATAGAAAGCTGTTGTATATTATGTGTTCGAGAGCACTTCATAATTTATTTATTCACTCAGACTCTGCTTATCCTAATTATATTCGAGATTATTTTAATGGTTTAAACAAAGGAGAATAATATGACATTGGCGGATTTAAATAAAATAGTTGAATCAAACGATTTGGTTTTTGTTAGATTTCAAAAACCTTTGTGTGTTCCGTGTAGGATGTTAACCGCTGAAATTGATAAACTCATTAGCAAAGGCTATGATAAAAAGGTATATATGATTAATGCCTCTATGAACGAAAGTGAAGAACTAGTTAAAGAGTTTGATATTAATCTCGCACCTAGCATGTTGCTTTTTAAAAATGGCTTTCAATGTGAAAAAATTGTTGGCTTTAGAACAGCTGATTTTATTGCTGACACTTTTGATAAATACATAGATTAAATCTATGCTTAATATTTATATTTCAATACATTTAACATAAATTTATTAATATCAAGTTAATTAGTTTAGTTAAATAATTTAAAAATGCGATTATAAAAAATAAAACTTGTGAAAGTTTTATTTTTTTATTGACAACATATATTTTTGATGTTAGAATATATCAGACTAATTTGGTAGGGTATTATTATGAAACTTTCAACTAAAGGTAGATACGGATTAAAAGCTATGTATTTTCTAGCCAAAAATCCAAATGAAAATTTATCGACAACAACATTAGCAACATTAACTGAAACTTCGCCAGCATACTTGGAAAAGCTGATGGGAATTTTAAAAAAAGCAAAGTTGGTTATATCAACGCGTGGAGCAAGTGGCGGTTATATGATTGCAAAAGATGCTAAAAATATATCTATAGGAGACATTCTACGTACGCTTGAAGGTAAGTTATATTTGGCAGATTGTAATGCTGGTAAGTGCTCAAATATCAATTGTCCAAACAAGAATATATTTAATGCATTATATTTAAAAATAAACAAAGTATTAGATGATTTTTCATTAGAAGATATGATCAGGGGGAATTATGAATAGAAGAGTATATTTAGATAATGCTGCAACAACAAGTTTAAGTGGTGAAGTTTTGAATGAAATGATGCCTTATTTAACTAAAATTTATGGAAATGCAAATAGTTTGCATTCTTTTGGAAGAGAGGCTGCTAAAGGTGTTGATAAAGCTAGAGATATTATTGCAAAATCAATAGGGGCTAGCCCAACTGAAATTTATTTTACTTCTGGTGGGACTGAAGCTGATAATTGGGCCATTAAAGGTATCGCTTATGCAAATCAGAAAAAGGGAAAGCATATTATAACAACACAAATTGAGCATCATGCAATTTTGGAAACTTGTAAGGATTTAGAAAGAGAAGGCTTTGAAATTACCTATCTTCCAGTTGATGAAACTGGTTTAATTTCATTAACAGACTTAATCCACAATTTAAGAAAGGATACAATTTTAGTTTCAATAATGAGCGTTAATAATGAAGTTGGAACTATTCAAAATATAAAAGCTATTGGTGAAACTGTTAAGCATTATGGTGCATATTTTCATACTGATGCTGTTCAAGCAATGAGTGTTATTGATTTTGATGTTGATGATATGGGTATCGATTTACTATCAATGTCTTCACATAAAATTCATGGACCTAAAGGAATGGGAGCTTTGTATGTTAGAAAAGGAACACCTATAAAAAAATTTATGCTTGGTGGTGAGCAAGAAATGAATAAGCGTGGTGGGACAACAAATGTTGCAAATGTTGTTGGGTTTGGCAAGGCTATGGAACTTAACAAGCTTTTGCTTAATGATTCTTTGAAAAAAATTAAAGAAATAACAAATTATTTTATTAATAAATTAAAATATTCAATTTCAGATATCAAAATTAATGGAAACGAAAACCAAAAAGCGCCAGGAATCGTAAATGTAAGTTTTAAAGCAATTGAAGGGGAAAGTATTTTAATGCTGTTAGATATGGAGGGGATCGCCGTTTCAACTGGATCTGCGTGTGCATCTGGTTCACTTGAAAAAAGTCATGTTTTAAAGGCGATGGGGTTATCCCACGAATTAATTAATGGCGCAATTAGATTTTCTTTTTCTCCTGAAATTACTATTGATGATGTTGATTATGTTATTGAAAAGCTATCTCAAATTGTTCAAAGATTAAGAGATATGAGTCCGTTAAAATTAACCAAAAAATCGAACAAAATAAAGGAGCGTATAAATGTATAACGAAAAAGTAATTGATTTATTTCAACATCCAAAAAATGTTGGTGTAATTAAAGATGCTAATGGTGTGGGAATGGTTGGGAATCAAGTTTGTGGTGATATTATGAAACTTTATTTAAAAATAAATGACAATGAAATTATTGAGAATGCAAGTTTTGAAACGTTTGGTTGCACTGCAGCTATTGTGTCTTCATCGGTTGCAACTGAACTAATAAAGGGCAAGACCATTGATGAAGCATTAAAACTTGAGAACCAAGAAATTATAGATATCTTAGGGGGATTACCGCCACAAAAAATTCATTGTAGTGTTCTTGCTAAAGAAGCAATTGAAAAGGCAATTGAAGATTATAAAAATAATAAAAACACCAACTCATCAACAAAAACTAAAAAAAGTAAATAATGAATATTAATAAATTTATAACAATAAAACAAATATTAGTTTTAGCGTAATCTAAAAAATAATATGATTTGAATAATGTACTTTATTTTCATTAATTTTTAGTTTACAAACTATAAAAAGCAATTCGATTAATTTTGAATTGTTTTTTATTTTTATTTTTAATAATTATTATAAGTTAAAAATATGAATAATTTTGTCTAAAAATGTAAAAAATAAAACATCGGAGGTGTTTATATGAAAGATTGCGTTTTAATTAGTATGGCGTTAGGATTAATTGCTGGCGCATTAATTGTTTCAAACAATAAAAAGGCACAAGAAGTGGTTGAAAAAACTAAAAAGGCAGTTAAAAATTCAATTGAAAAAATGAAATAATTTGTTGAAATAGATATGAAAATAATTTTTCATATCTATTTTTATTTAATTTGTTGAAATATGCTTTGTTAATTTTTGATAATATGGTATATTAATAGAGTATGGAAACAATGTATCGAATAATGTGTTTGGACTATGGTGATGTGAGAATTGGAGTTGCGTTAAGTGATTTAACTCACACGCTAGCATCTGGTTTTGAAACTTACACGCGAAAATCAATTAAGGAAGATATAATTCATTTAAAAAAAATAATTAACGAGAATAATGTGAAAAAAATTCTGTTTGGTTTGCCATTAAATATGGATGGAACTGAAAGTAATCAAACTATAAAAACAAAAAATTTCGCTGAATTATTAAAATCAAACTTAGATGATAATATTGAAATTATTTTTTCAGATGAAAGATTAACTTCTCTTATTGCTGAAAAAATGTTGATCTCGGCTGATGTTTCCAGGCAAAAAAGGAAAATGGTTATAGATAAAATTTCTGCAACTATTATTCTTCAAGATTATTTGGATAATTTAAAAAGGAGTTTATAATATGAGTGAAAAAGAAGTATCACCTATAGATTTATTACTAGATGAAAATAATAGTGATAATATCACATTATATGATGAAAATGGAGATGGTGTTGAATTTGAACAAATAGCTGTTATTCCTATGGATGAAAAAGTTTATGCAATTTTAAGACCAATTGAAGCTTTCGAAGGTATGAAAGATGATGAAGCGTTAGTATTCAATATCGAAGAAGTTGATGATGAAGAAGTGCTTGTTGTAACTGAAGATGATAAAGTCATTGATAAAGTTTTTGATCAATATTATGAAATGCTTAAAGCTGAAGGCATTGAAGAATAGTTGTTTATTTTCGTTTTAATTATAACAATTTTTAAAGTATGGGTTCGCTCATACTTTTTTTATTACACAATATTTTTTGTACAAGCAAAATTGAAACATCTAAAACATATACATTACTATTGTTGAAATTTCTACATTTTTCAACAAAATAATCTAAGGTGTTTTGTATGGTAGTCGAAAATTTTGTTGCATTTATGCAAAAATTAATGTTTTTCACATCATATATAAACAATAATTCATCTTTTCCTAAGCCACTAAAGCCAAGTGAAGAAACGGAATTATTGGAAAAATACAAAAACGGTGATGAAAAGGCCAAAGAAAAACTTGTACATCATAACCTGAGGCTGGTCGCTCATGTTGTTAAAAAATATAACCAAGCTGGAGAGGCTGATGATTTTATTGGGGTTGGAAGTTTAGGTTTAATTAAAGCCATTGAAACATATAAGCCTAATTTTGGAACGCAGTTTAGTACATATGCAGCACGATGCATAGAAAATGAAATATTAATGTTGATAAGGATAAACAAAAAACATAAAAACACTATTAGTTTAGAAGATGTGCTATGTTCTGATGATGAAGATAATGAGGTTAGTGTTGTTGATCTAGCTTATTCAGAAGAAAATGATGTTGCGAAAATTGCTGAAAACAATATTTTAAGTGAAACTTTAAATACATTATTAAAAGAGAATTTAACAAAAAGAGAATATGTTATCATTTGTATGCGTTATGGACTAAATGATATGCCTGCATTAACACAAAGAGAAGTTGCTAAAAAACTTGGAATTAGCAGGAGCTACATTTCAAGATTAGAAAAGAAAGCACTAGAGACTATGCAATCTAAAATGAAACGTTCCGATTATTTTTAAAGTATTTCAACAATGGTTGTGTTAAAATCTAAAGATTGAATTGTTGCGATATAGAATTAAAATATTTAAATATATGTCTTGAAAATAGCAATTTAATGTGTTATAATACTAGAGTTAGATGAAAAGATGATTGCAAGTGTTTTCACTTGAGGAAAGTCCGAGCATCAAAGAGTAATGTGCTGGCTAACGGCCAGTGAAGGCGACTTCAAGACAAGTGCAACAGAAATAAACCGCACACTTTAGTGTGTAAGGGTGGAAAAGTTGGGTAAGAGCCAACTAGCAAAGTAGGTGACTATTTTGTTCTGTAAACTCCACATGATGCAAGGTTGAGAGATGTTTTAACGCTACTCGCTAGTCTCTCCATACACCGCTTGAAATTATTGGCAACAATAATTCTAGATAGATAATCATCTAAAACAAAACTCGGCTTATTTTCATTCTAATAGCTCCGCTTTATGCGGAGTTTTTTGTTATCTGGAAACAAAACTATTATTTACGTGTTATTTATTTTATGAAATATGAAATAATTAATTATGAACTTAAATATCATATTTTATGTTTTTATAATGGATTATTTTTTAATAGAATTATTTGAAAATAGCAAATTTTATATGTATAATTATGCATATAAAATTAATAAAAAGAGTAGTTGGATTTCTAATAAAATCAATTTACCTTTTTTTAAAATAGTATTTAATAATAAATTGAAATTCATTGCTATGAATGATAGATTTATATACGCTAAAAATTTTTCGAATGAAAAAAGCAAAACTACTTTTTGTTTTAATCAATTTAAAAATTTAATTGCTATAGATGCGGGCTTTAATAATAAACTAAAAATTGTTTTTAATAAAAACATAATTAATTGTGTTGAGTCTAACAACAAAATACTTTTTATTGATATATTTAATATGAAATATAAAATAGTTCTTAGTGATGATTGTAGATTTTTATTAAAAAATAATGCATTTTTAATTTATAGTAATAATTATACGAAAATACAATTTTTTACCAATTATTGTATAACTAATGTCAATTATAATAAATCTATTGACAAAAATCTAATGAATATTGTCAATAACATAAAGATATTTGATAAAAAAATTAATAATCATAATTTATTAAATTCTATAATATTTAATAATATATATCAAATTGAAAACTGTATTAAAATGCTAATAAAACATAATTTAACAAACGATTTAGCATTTAATTTTGTAATTAATAATCTATTATCATCAAATAAGCTAGATCTTCTTAAAATTTATTACTTGTTTTTTTATCTTAAAATAAAAATAAATGGTAGATGTGTTAGTTTTAAAAACTTTTCATATAATTATAATGCTTCTATTTCAATTAATAATATATCCTATGTTTTATGTAAAATTAATAATAAAAAGGTTATAAAAATTAATGGAGTAAAGTACTATAATTTTGATTCAATAATTATTTAATTCCGTGTATAAATATACAACTAGTAAATTATCTATTCAAAATTGTACATTAAGGTTTTTGTTTAAAATTTGATTAGTTTTCCATAAGAGCTTGCATAAATTTATTTAAAAGCGTTTAAAAAATTTTTTATATGTGCTATAATATTTAGTATGGAAACTGATCAATTTTATAACAATGAAACTTATTTTAATATTAAACAGCCACTTGCAGATAGAATGAGACCATCAACTCTTGATAATTTTTATGGTCAAAAACATATTATATCTCAAAATAGTTTTTTGAGCAGGGCGATAAGATCTAACAGTTTAGGTAGTTGTATTTTTTACGGACCACCTGGAACGGGAAAAACAACGCTTGCAAATATTATTGCAAACACGTGCAATGGGATTTTTAGAAAATTAAATGCTGTGTCATCAGGTGTTGCGGATGCTAAATCGATAATTGAAGAAGCAAAAACAAACTTAAACTTATACAACAAGCAAACATTCTTGTTACTAGATGAATGTCATAGATGGAGCAAAGCTCAATCTGATTGTGTGCTTGAGGCAATCGAAAAAGGTTACATTACCTTTATTGGTTCAACAACTGAAAATCCATATATAGCAATGACAAAAGCAATTGTTTCGAGATGTAAAGTGTTCGAATTTAAACCTCTTGATGCTAATGATATCAAGTCTGCAATCAATCACGCATTATCTGATAAAGAAAATGGGCTCGGAAGGTATAATGTTTCAATTGATAATGATGCAATGAACTATATTATTTGGTCTTGTTGTGGTGATTTGCGTAATGCGCTAAACACTTTAGAATTAGCATTTAAAACAACTCCTGCTAATTCTGATGATGTGATTATTATAACTAAGGAAGTTATAAGTGATTGTGTTCAAAAAGGAATTATTGCTCTGGATGAAAACACATCATATGATATTTTAAGTGCATTTTGTAAAAGTTTGCGTGGTAGCGATGCGGATGCAGCATTATTTTATGCACAAAAATTATTGCTGGCTGGTTATGATCCACTTATTTTAGCTCGCAGATTGATTGCACACGCAAGCGAAGATATTGGAATGGCTGATTCGAATGCACTATTAATAGCAACAAATGCACTTATTTCTTGTGAAAAACTTGGAATGCCTGAATGTAATTTAACACTATGCCACGCAATCATATACATATGTGAAGCTGAAAAAAGCAACTCAGTTTATTTGGCTATGAGTAAGGCTCAAGAAGATGCGGTGAAGTATTCAAATGTAAAAGTTCCTAATCATTTAAAAAATCATCCAACTGGTTACAATGATGGAACTGGCTCATATAAATATCCACACAATTATGGTGGGTATGTAAAGCAACAATATTTACCAACTGAAATCAAAGACCACATTTATTATAAGCCATTATCTAATGGGCGTGAAAAAGGATTGATAAGAAAAAAAAGTAAATTCTTTAATGTGGATTAATTTATACTCAAGAAAGTTTATACAAGCGACACGAAGTGGCATTTGATATTAACTGATGCAGAGTCAAAACAGTGATACCTTGATTTATCGAGAGGTTGCGTTTAGCAACTTGGGTTGTGAGCAAAGTGAACAACGAAACATCACAGAGTTTATATTCTTTCATAAAATTGAATGCTAATCATTGATACTAAATAAATTGATTTTTAAATATATTTAATGCTAAATATGTGTAATACATTAAGGTAAAAAATATCAAAAATTATGCCTAAATGTATTGCATTTTTTTTCTGATTGTGATAATATACATAGGCTTTATAAGCGAATTACGCACCCATTTTAGATTTGTTAGCTGTTGCAAGTTGATTTTGTGGCTATTCAGAGTTATAAAAAAGTGGGGAGGAAAAAACAAAGGAGGATTTAAATAATGTCAGTAATTTCAATGAAGCAATTATTAGAAGCTGGTGTTCACTTTGGTCACCAAACAAGAAAATGGAATCCTAAAATGGCTAAATATATTTTCACAGCCAGAAATGATATCCATATTATTAATTTGGAGGATACAGTTGTTTTAATCGACAAAGCGTATGATTACATTAAAGAAATGGCTAGTCAAGGTAAAACAATTTTATTCGTTGGAACAAAGAAACAAGCTCAAAAAGCAATCGAAGATGAAGCTAAAAGATGCGGAATGTTCTATATTAACTCTCGTTGGTTAGGTGGAACTTTAACTAACTTTAAAACAATCAGAAGCAGAATCGAGAGATTAAATAAATTAGAACAAATGGAAAAAGTTGGAGAATTCAATCTTCTTCCTAAGAAAGAAGTTATTAAACTTCGCGCAGAAATGGAAAAGTTGGAAAGAAACCTTGGTGGTATTAAGGAAATGACAAAGCTTCCAGATGTTATGTTTATTGTTGACACCAAGAAAGAGCACTTAGCAGTTAAAGAAGCAAAAGCACTAAATATTCCAATTGTTGCATTGTTAGACACTAACTGTGATCCAGAACCAATTGACTATATCATTCCCGGTAATGATGATGCAATTAGAGCGGTATCACTTATAGCTGGTGCTATGGCTAATGCGGTTATAGAAGCAAAAGAAGGAACAACTCCAGTATCTGAAGAAGAAGGAACACCTTCAAGCGATGATGAAGCTGTTGTTGAAACTAGCGAAGAAACTGCAAATGAAGTAGCTAGTTCTGAAGAAAATCAAGCAGAATAATTTTATGAGGGAGAAATAAACTATGTTTACAACCGAAGATATTGTTAAATTAAGAAAAAGAACTGGTGCCGGTGTTGTTGATTGCAAAAAAGCATTAACAGAGTCTAATGGGGATATCGACAAAGCATCTGAATGGTTAAGAGAGAAAGGAATTGCTGCCGCAGCTAAAAAAGCAGATAGAATTGCTGCTGAAGGCGCAGTTTGTTCGTATATTCATATGGGCGGAAAAATTGGTGTTTTAGTTGAAATCAACTGTGAAACTGATTTCGTTGCAAGAAGCGATAATTTCCAAGAACTTTGCAAAAATGTTGCTATGCATATTGCTGCTGCAAGACCAGAATATGTAAGTCGTGAAGAAGTTCCATCGGCAACTGTTGAACACGAAAAAGAAATTTTAAGAATTCAAGCCCTAAACGAAGGCAAAAAACCTGAAATCGTTGAAAAAATGATTGAAGGTAGAGTAAATAAATTTTATAAAGAAATTTGCTTGCTAGACCAAGATTATGTTAAAAATCCAGACATTACAATCACTCAATTATTAAACGAAGCTGTTTTAACAATTGGTGAAAAAATTACAATTAGAAGATTTGCTAGATTTGAAATGGGTGAAGGCCTTCAAAAACGTCAAGATAATTTCGTTGAAGAAGTTATGAATCAAACAAAATAATAATGTTAGAAAAATCGCTAGAAATAGCGATTTTTTATATTTGTAACATTTTAAATTTATCACTAAAATTCGCTATTGACTTTTTATGTGTTATAAACTATAATATATATAATTAAATTTATGCGCTTATTAATTTCATTCAAGGGTGGGGGATGTTTATGAAGTTATATGATTTTATTGCACCAACTAAATTAAAAAATGTTTCTGATTCAAATATTTATACTGATACAAATTTTGAAACAACCGATTTAATTTATATTCAATCAAAAGAAGATATTGTTGATCATGTTAATAACCGATTATGGGCACTTGAACACACGATCGTATTATTCGGAGTATTATTTGGAGTATACTGGAATTCGACCATTGCTAAGTCTTGACATATTAAAAATGCGCAAGAGTGATTTGATTTCAAAAATGAATATTAAAGAGCTTTCAGTTAGCCCCAATAGTAGTTTTCACTTGTTAGATTTTGGTGAATTTCCTAAAACCTACGTTGGTGATGCATTAAATGAAAGATTAGAAGAGTTGTATTTAAGTAAAGTTTTATTAAAAACAGGTAAGGAATATTTAAATTTTTATAAGGACAGTAGTCCTTCATATAGTCCTGAATATGAGTTTAATCAAGAAAAATATGTGAGAGTTTTATCAAATAATTTTTACATAAACACTCCATTTTCTGATTCTACAACTGTTCCGCTAAAAGGGACTTACGCATGGGTTAAGGTTGAACCTATCACTTGGATGATTACAAACTGGGATAATTTACCAACTTCTATAAATCCGTTAGGAAACTCTTCTGATGAAACACTAAATCTTTTATCGCTTAATATAATCACATCTGGAATACCTTTTTATCCTCCTTCTAATCTTAATGAATCTTGTGTGAATTATTGGCAAAATAGTACAATCCGTGGATACTTAAATGGTATCAATGTTAATAACATCACTCAAAATGGTAACCCAAACTTCTCTGCACCAAATGGTGGTGACTTCACTCAACACAGTTTTTTAACAGAAGCTTTATCAGAGGAAGTAAAAACTAAAGCTTTTATACAAAGAGGGAAACATATGGCAATTCAAGAACAAAAAGGCTA
>CAKVOF010000036.1 GCA_934778125.1 uncultured Clostridia bacterium | reverse complement strand
GGATAGATGTGCGATATAAATATAAGTTTTATATTGATATGGTTTTATAATAGTGGGTAATATCTAATATTGGTTTGTTATAATAATTAATTATTGACAGTTACATAAAAGAAATTGTCACAAACGTATAAGATTGCGACAATTATTACGTGGTTTATTATCTACTTTTATAATTTCTCGCCTTTAATGATTCTTCAAGTTGGTTAACTCTTTTAAATAAATTAGCGAAAAACATTGTGAATATGATATGGCTTTTAGTAAAAAATGTTTTAAGGTTTAGTTTAATGTTTCTTGCTTTTAAAGTTTGCTTTAATATAAATATATCGTTTGAAATTATTGGGATAAAATTAAACGCAATCACAAGCATAAGGGCAACATTAGTGATATTAACTTTAAAAATTTTTAGTGGTGTTAATAATTGATAAAAGCCAATAGCCATTTTGTGTGGTGGAATCGCGATTGAAAAAATAAATGATCCTTGAGCCACAATAAAAATTTTCCAAGATACAATTAAGCTATTAATCAAATTATCAAATATTAAATTAAATGCAAAAACTATAATGATTAGAATTAAGCTTCTATAAAAATTCTTAAATATTTGAGAGAGTTTAATTTTATATATGATGATAAATAGTAAATTTGATAAAGTGAATCCAAGCAAAACCCAAACTATATTTGTTAGAAAAGTGTAAAGTGAAAATGCTATAAACAATAAAATAAATGCAACCATCATTTCACCTTTAACTTTTTTAATATGCTTAAGTCGCTATAGTTGGTTAGATTTAATTTTTCTATGAGTTCAAGTTTCAATGGTATTGGCATATTTAGTTCCCTAAAGCAATTTAGATTTTTAATAATATCTTGAGTGTTAGTAAATTTTAATATTTCCCCATCTTTTAGAATCATAACTCTATCAGCATAAATTATTTCTTCAATAAAGTTTGTTGTGAATATAACGGTAACGCCTTCCTGTTTTAATTTTTGAAAAATGACATAAAGTGATTGTTTTGCAAGTGGGTCTAAATAAACAGATGCTTCATCGAATATTATTACTTGTGGGTTAATCGCAAGCATATTTGCAATAGCGATTCTTTGCTTTTGCCCGGTTGAAAGAGTAAAACTCTCTTTGTGTTTGTAGTCTTGCATACCAACAAGAGATAATGCGTGGTCAATGCGTGAGTCAAATTCTTCTTTATTAATGTTAAAGTTTTTTAAAGTAAAGCAAATATCATCATAAACATTATTGAATATAATTTGATTATCTGGATTTTGAAAAATTATGCCAATTCTTAAATCGGCACATTTTTTTAGCGGGGTGTTGTTGAAAAGGATTTCTCCTTTTTTCTGCTTTGTGATTCCAGCAATGAGTTTTATTAGCGTGGTCTTGCCACTAGCATTATTGCCTGTTATAGCAATAATTTCTCCGCTTTTAATTTTGAAATTTATGTTGTTTAGTGAAAATGTTGGATATTTAAAACAAACATTTCTAAATTCAATCATTTATTTTCCTTTTTGTAATTGATTGGCAAATCAATCCTTTTTTCTGAACAACTTATAATTTTGTTTCACTATTTCCTATTTGTTTTTTCGGTGTTTTGTTTTGTGGTATTTTCTTTTATGTTGTTTGTTTCGTTTGTTTTATCGTTGGTAAAGTCATTATTATCTTCTCTATCTTCAATTTCAGCGTCATTATTTTCATTATCATCAATTGGTTCATAAAGCATTTTAAAAATACCAAGTTTTTCTAATCCTAAATTTATTGAGAACATTGTGATTATTTCAATAGGAAGCATAATAAGTTGCTTTAATAGTCTCGTTGGCAATAAAACAAAAAATGCTTTTTTTGCAGTTATGTGAAGCCATAGAGTGTTAAGAGCGGAATTGCAAATAACTAAAACTAAAAGTATTGCAATAATTAAGTTTATAATAAACCTCTTATTAGTTTTATTATATTTTTTTTGCAAAAATAATCCATATATAAAACCCGATAGTGTTGCGGTGATTGTGTAGCCAACGAAGTATGCACCAAAAGGGAATAGTAAAGCTCCAATCAAATCGGTTAGCCCAGCCACACACATTCCCCACCATGGACCTAAAATAATACCGCATAGCATATTAGGGATAAAAGCAAACGATATTTTTAGAATAGGTGTTTTAATTGCAAGGAATCTGCTAAACACAATTGATGTGGCAAGAAGAAGCCCAGCGATTAAAACTTGCTTGATAGGTGAAATTCTATAACTATAGCTAGTTATCCAATTTGCAGTGTTGGATGTGTTAGTTTGAGAATTTGCGGGATTATTAGTGCTAAAAGACTGCACTTTGGAATTAAAATTTAGTGTTTCGTTGTTATTTGTTTCATTTGAGTTAGTTTTTGCTGGTAGTTTTTTTTTGTTTGTATTATTAATATCAGAACTATTTTTTTTATCGTTTTTCATTATTACTCCAAAATTTAAATCAATTATAGCACAAACTTTTTATTAATAAAAATAAAAGTATTAGGTTATTTTAAAAATATAAAAACAATTGATTTATGCTATTTGTATACATTTTGTACAAAACTATTATAATTTTGTACAAAATTATTTAAAAACATTTGAAATGTTAAATTAATGTTGTTAAAATAGAAACATTGAAATGATTAAAAGCCCAAAAGTCTAATTAATTTTACCGATAAATGAGGGATAGTATTTAGTAAAGTTATAAACAAAAAGAGGGACAAAATGAAAAAATGTGAGTATTCTGCAGTTTTATTCTCAAAATCGCAAGTTTTTTATGCAGAAAAATTAAGGGATAGTTTAAGGATGAATAATTGCGACTTAATTTATGCAACAAACTTGTTTGATGTTGTGTCATATTTAAATAAAAAACGAGCGGGCGTTATTTTTGCCGACAAGTGTTTTAGTAAGTATGTTGAGTTTTTAAACACGCTAACTTGTGAATCAAAAATGATGAAAAATTTTTTATTTGTTTTTATTGATGATAATATTGAAACGTATAATAAAATAGCGTTAACGAATAATATTTTAATTATGAAACCGTGTGATATATGTTCGCAAGCGGTACAAACTTTCATTAAAGAAGCATGTTTAACGTCGCAAGAATCCAAGCAAATCGACCTAATTAAAATCAATGCAGAACTTGAAAGATTTTTAATGAGCTTGGGTTTTTCACAAAAATTAATAGGGTTTAATTATATAAAAGATGCAATTATTGTTTGTGTTAAACAAAATGATGAATTGGCGTGTTTGCAAAAAGATGTTTACCCTATGCTTGCGTGCAAGCACAACACTCAAGTAGTTAATGTGGAACGAAACATTAGAAGTGCGGTTAAAGATGCCTTTCGAGAAGGAACAAAACTATATGAAAAGTTCAAAAGAACCAACTCTATTAAAATAACTAATCGCGCATTTTTAAATTTCATTGTGAGTTACGTGCTTAATTGCCTTGAATTGAATAAGCCTTTATGCGTGGAAGAATAGAAATTTTAGAGTTTGGCTTAAAAACAAATGTTATATTTGAAAAATAATTATTAAAACAGAATTTGTTGAGTTTGAAATAAGTAGTGTGTTTTGATTTAAAAAGTTTTGAAAATTTTAAAAACTGAAATATATTTCATGTTAAGTAAAAGAAATAATTTTATTATTTACTGTTGTTATGTTAAAATATTTAAAAACATAGTTAACAAAACTAGGTGATGCGATGGAGATTATATGAATAGAGTTATTATTATAACTGGTGGCTCTAGCGGGTTAGGGAAGCAAGTTCGAAAATTATTTGAAGAAGAATCGGGTAATATTGTTTTATCGATATCAAGAAATGTTGATGAAAGCAATGAGCGTGAATATGCGTGCGATGTTAGTGATGAAAAAGCGGTTGAAAAAATTTTTAATATAATTGCTAAAAAATACGGTAAAATAGATTTGCTTATAAATAACGCTGGGTTTGGACTTAGCGGAATCACAGAATTGATTAAATCGGAGGAAGCAAAAAGGTTATTTGATGTGAACTTTTTTGGAGCGTGGTATTGTGTGAAATCGGCATTGCCTCATATACCTAAAGGTGGAAGAATTGTTAATATTGGCAGTGCGATGGAGTTTTTCCCTGTGCCATATAGAGCGTTTTATGCGAGTTCAAAATCAGCATTAGATACTTTATCGCAAGCTCTTAGAATGGAGTGCAAGCCTTTGGGAGTTGATGTAACTTGCGTTTGCCCTGGAGATATTAAAACTGAGTTCACTAAAAATCGAGTTAAGGATTTCGAAACAAATGAACGTTATGGTGAAGCAATGAAAAAGGCAACTTTGAAAGTTGATGCAAGAGAAAACAAAAGAATGAGCGTGGAAAGCGTTGCAAAGAAGTTGTTTAAGATTTGCAATAAGAAAAAAACAAAACCGATGTATTTAATTGGCGCTAAATATAAGTTTATTTATTTTTTATCAAAGTTTTTTCCACTTAGTTTGAAATTAAAGGTTATATCAAAAGTGTGTTGAGCGTGGGGCTGGAAGCCGTGCGTGTTCACGCACTAATGCTTGGGAAGTTCCCCAAGCATTCTTTTTTTGCACTTCACGCAAAAAAAGGGCTTCCAGCCCCTATTCAAATCAACTTAAATATTGAAATATATTTAAAACATTAAACCACATTTATTAATTAAATAAATATATTAAAACGACTTAGTTAAATAAACATAATAAACATAATAAAATTATGTGAGTTGTATTGATAAATTGTTTAAATTAGTGTATAATTTTAGAAGGAGTGTTTTAATCAATGTTTAATATTGTTAAAAACACCATAGTAAAGATAAACTTTACTTTTATGGATTATATAATCCATAACCAAAATTTGTTTTAAAAATTTGACTATGGTTTCTAAAAACACAATTGGGAGATAAGTAATGAAAAAATTTTTAAGTGCATTTTCAATTATGATGATAATCCTATTTAGCGGGATTGTTTTTTCTACGTGTGGCTCAAACATAAAATTAACAATCAATTTTGATAGTTTAGGTGGAAGCGAATGTGAACCTATAGTTTATAAGGTGGGCAAAAGCTTTGATATGCCCGATGATCCGTTGAAAGAAGATTATGTTTTTGGTGGTTGGTTTATTGATAAAGATATTTGGGAAAATCCATTAACATTAAACACAATCGCTAATTATCCATTAAGTAACAGTGTTGAAATCACCGCTTACGCTAGGTGGATTCCAATAACATATATAAATTTCAACACAAATGGTGGAGAGAAAATAAATCCTATTGTTTATAACAAATCTAAAATTGAAATTCCAACGCCTACTCGTGAGGGTTACACTTTTATGGGTTGGTTTTATGATAACGGTGCATGGACTCAAGAATTTTCAATTAAGAGTTTAGAAAATCTTGAGCCTAAAAAGGAAATAACAATTTTTGCAAAATGGGCTTTAAATAAATATATAAATTTCGAAAGCAATGGTGGAAGCGTGTGTGAGCCAATAAATATTGCAATTTCAACAACTTACGATATGCCAATTCCAACTAAACCTCTGTTTATCTTTAAAGGTTGGTTTATGGATAGAGGGCTAAATACTCCATTTGATAAATCTTTAATTAATCTAGGTGAATACGACACAGCAACAGTTGTGTATGCAAAATGGGAAGAGAAGAAAGTCCAAAATGTAACTTTTTATGGTGAACCTAAAACAGAATATGTGTATGGTGATGAAGTTGATTTAAATGGAATGTATGCTTATGTTGAATATTATTACTATGAAGGTGAGTATATAAACATAACAAAAAACATGGTTTCTGGTTTTAATTCAACTAAAATTGTTAAAGACAAAAGAGTTAAAGAAGTAAAAAATAAAATGTGGATTAGTTTGGGTGGAAACTCAAGCAAGAGTTTTATTTACACAATCACACCTAAATATAAATCAATTGAAATACAAAAAGATAGCTTTCAAAGCACGTATTTAATTGGAGAAAATTCAAAATATATAATCAATAATTGCAATGGCAAGTATTCAAGTCATAATAATTACTTCAAATATAAAGCGTTGAAATTTAAAGTGACTGCCACAAATTTTGATGGCTCAACCACTGATATTGATGTTATTGCACGTTCTAATGAAAAAAATTATTTTAAAACAATTTGTAACAATTCTCATGGCGGTATTGTGCATGTTGGGTTCCCAACAATGCAGTACATCATTACATCCGAATCTGTCTTCGTAAATGATTTAAAGCCAAACGATGGTCCTATAATCTATTATCCAATTGATCAAAACGGAAATCATATTCCATATGATAAATTTGAGTATGTTGATGATTCGTGCATTGATATTGATAACAATACAAGAGTAACATCAAACGCATATTGCGATATCTCAACAAATGCGGTTGGCAAATTCACGGGAACACTATATTTGGGATTGTGTGCTGATGAGTTTGAATATAGTGTTGGATATAACGAATCGGAATTTAAGTCGTTTGAAGCGCTTGTCACAAATGATTTTGTTCAAGAACTAACAAAAACAAACGATGCAAGCTTGCTAAATAAAAAAGTTGTTATTTCATTAAATGATGGCACAAAATTTGAATGGAAAATTGATAAAAAAGAATATATCTTATCTGATTTTGATTTATCAACAAAAGGAGAAAAAGAAGCGATAGTTCAATTTCCTTTTGAAAAGGCTGGAAGTTATCAACTTTTGAAAATTAAATACACTGTTATTTCTCTTAACGATATTGAATATATCGATTTTAATAGTAATTTTCCAATACAATGCTCTTGCTCATATAAATTAGATGACTTAAGGTTTTGTAAAACATATTATTATCAAGGTGAAGAATTAAAGTCTATTACCTTGCCTTGGATTAGCAGTTCTCAGGTTTCTAATAACTATGTTGATTTATCAAAAGTGGGGGAACACACCACCACGTTTAAAATTTGTGGCATAGAAGTTAAAGTTAAATACAAAGTGGATAGTGAAATTGATAAGATTGTCCTTAAAAACGAAACAATAGAATTAAATTCAAATGTGAGTTTAAGAGATTTAACTTTGTATGCCTATTATAAAGATTCTTATTACGTGGGAGATTTAAATAATCAAGCAATTAGTGATAATAATGGTAAAAGTTGGTCAAGTGAAGGGCAATATATAAATGGGGTTAATGTTCCGCTTGAATATTATAAATATGAAATTTTGGAAGATATAGACACGACTTCCTTGGGTGTAAAACAAGCAAAGATAAAACTTTGTGATATCGAGTTTTTAATCAATTACGAAGTTGTTTGATTTGAAATAATGTTTTAAAATTTAGTAAAGAGAATAATAATTAACAAGAGTTAAAAAATTATTTAGATAATCACGAGCATTATTTTATAAAATTTAAAAATCTCATAGCAAAACAGCTATGAGATTTTTTTTAAAACAATACTTCGTTGTAATCTGGGAATGGCATATATTTTTTAGGAATTAAATTTTCTATGTTGTCGTATTCAGTTCTAATTGCTAAAATAGTGCCTGAAATTTTGCTGGCTGATTTTAGCTTTTCATCTTCACTCAAACTTTCAAATTCGCCTATTATTTTTGTGAGTGTTGAAAGTTTATTTTTTAAAAACATTAAATCTTTTGTAATTAAGTTTTGTTTATCTTTTTCTGCAAATGTGTTTAGTGCTGGGAAGATATCTTTATTAAACATATATGTTAATGTTTTTGCATCTAATAAAAGATTTTCATAATAAGTTTTGATTGTGTTTGACTTTCTAATTAAAAGTTCATTTTTGCTTAATATATTGTGTTTTTCAAAAACTTTAATTGTGTTTTCATCGCTTAAAACATTGAAAGTGCTTATTCCATTTTTATATTCAATCAAACCTCTTTTCTTTGCGATATTCAACCATTCCTTATCATAACCGTTTCCGTTGTATATTATTCTGCTGTGTTTTTCGAGCATTGAGGAAAGGATAGGTTTTATATTCTCGCGTGGGTTAGTTGAATCTTTTAATTTTTCGTTTAATTCAGATATAACATCGCAAAGGATTGTGCAAACGCAAGTTGATGGCCATGCAACCGATTGAGAAGAGCCGGGCATTCTAAATTCGAACTTGTTTCCAGTGAATGCAAATGGGCTAGTTCTGTTTCTATCGCAATAGTCTTTTTCTGCTGAAGGAAGAAAACTAACGCCTGTTTTTAAAAAGTATTTTTCAGGACTAGTTGCTTTATTTGATAAAACTGCTTTAACATATTCAAGCAAGAAATCACTGGTATAAATTGAAATTAAAGCGGGAGGTGCTTCATTTCCACCCAATCTAAAGTCGTTGCTATAATATGCTGTTGATTGCCTTAAAATAGGGTAGTATTTGTCAATAGCACACACCATACTGACAAAAAATGTTGCAAATAATAAATTGTCTTTTGCTTTAACATCAAAAAGGTTAATGCCATTGTTGGTGGTTATAGACCAGTTTTCGTGTTTTCCACTTCCGTTAATATAGTTGAAAGGTTTTTCATGGAACAATGCAACTAAATTGTAGTTTTTTGCAGTGTCGGAAAGTGTTTCCATAATAAGTTGATTTTGATCGTTGGCGATGTTAACACAATTGAAAATTGGAACAAATTCAAATTGGCAAGGGGCAACTTCGTTATGTTGAAGTTTTGCGGTTATTCCCATTTTCCAAAGTTTTTTATTAACATCATTCATAAACTTAGAAATTCGCTCTTCAATTTTTCCAAAATAGTGGCTATTCTCTTCTTGAGATTTTAAAGGTTTCGCTCCAATCAAAGTTCTTCCAGTTGTTTTTAAATCAAACCTATTTTCAAACATACTTTTATCAATTAAAAAATATTCTTGCTCTGCGCCCACATTAAATTCTGTTTTTAAAATTCCACTCACATTAAGTTTTTTAAGAAGTTTTAGAGTTTCATTATTCAATGCTTGACTAGCTCTAAGTAGTGGTGTTTTTTCATCTAGTGCAGTTCCGTTGTATGAGCAAAACGCAGTTGGAATAAACACAACCTTGTTATCAGAAGAATATTCCTTAATGAAAATTGGAGAAGTGTAGTCCCAAACGGTGTAGCCACGGGCTTCGAAAGTCATTCGTTCACCACCATTAGGAAAACTTGATGCATCAGCTTCGCCTTTGATTAATGCACTTTCACTAAAATCTTCTAACACTTTTCCTTTTGAATTAATCTCAATAAACGAAACTTGTTTTTCAGCAGTTTTGTTATTTAATGGCATAAACCAATGGGTATATCTAGTGGCGCCCATTTTAAAAGCCCATTTTTTAATCGCAATTGCTATGTGGTGGGCACAATTTTTGCTAAGAGGTTTCATCTCTAATTTTGTTTGAGAATATTCCTTGTATACCCTTGATGGCAAAAACTTTTTCAATGTTTCATCATTAAGCACATATTTTCCAAATATTTTTTCAACTTTTGTTTTCATAATTTCCTCCTTAAAAACAAAAAAGCAACCAAACAATGTTTGGTTGCGTTCTTTAAAATAATTTATTCAAACAACAAAAACAATTGTAAGTGAATTACAATATGAAGTTAATATTAACTTGTTGTTGTTGAATTAAAGTAAACATAATTTTGTACTTCCTTGCAGGTATTATATCAGCCTAAAGTCTTTGTGTCAAATATTGCAATAAAAAATTTAAAAATTTTGGATAAAAAATTACTTGCAATTAATTAATTTGAGTTTTTGATATTTTTCTCTTTTGCTAGATTTTTGTGATTTTGATAAACATTATGAATATTTTGTTGTTTATAATTGGATACGTAACTGATTTTTGCTATAATAAACTTGATGGTGCAATTCACATATAAAGGAGAAAAATATGAAAACAACCAATGGTTTCATCGGTGAAATTCAAGAAAAGGAGTTTGAAACTTGGTGCAAAATGTTGCTTGACTACACCCAAGCGATGATTAACAATCCAAGTGTTGCAAATAAATGGATATTCGATAGGGCAAGTCACGATGAGTGGGTATTGATGAAATTTCCAAAACATTTAGCAAGCGTGAAAGCCTACAACGAATTTTATGATTTAACTGGGCGAGACATTAGAGATTTTGACTGGCTAAGTTCTGTTAAAACAAAAAGTGGAGAAAAGATTGTGGTTCACCAGCAATTTGTTGATGAGCATATGACAACCGCCTATGATTTTAAAACCAAACTGCTTGAACTTTGTGAGAATGGAAACCTTAGTGTGGAAAAAATAAAAGAGTTGATTTTAACACAACGACTTTGTTGGATAACTAAAGAAGAAAACAACAAATTAAACCTTTTAGGCTATAGAAAACATCGTGAAAACCCTTTAAAAGCATATGAGCATTGTGGAATAGAAATTTTCGATAGAGAAAACGCTGATTTGGATAATATTCAAACAAACCCACGAAATATGAATGTTGCCTCAAAAGTTGATGATTTGTTGCCTGAGGTGGAATTGGATATTTCAGGGTTAACAAATGATGAAATAGTAAGAAGAGTTTTTTTTGATAAATTAGCAAATTATTTTAAAGAAAATTATTCTGACTTTTGCGTGAAATATGCAGATAATTGCGAACATTTTGATATCCGCAAACTTGCCGATTTGCCGTTTGGTAAGATGATGGTAAACGCAAGAGTTGTAAATGGAAAACTTAAAGATATCTGTGTTTATTTTGGAGATAAAGATGCAAACAAAATTTTTGATAAACTTTACGCTCAAAAGAAAGATATTGAAAGCAAAATTGGATATGAATTTGTGTGGGATAGAAATGATAAGAAGTTGGCAACGAGAATTGGTAGATTTGGAAAATTGTTTTATTCATCAGGCGCAAGAAAAACAAACGAACCAATTTTTAATACCACAAACTACAAAAATTATGATTTCGACCTTGATGTGGAAAATGTAGCAATTGAACTTTATAATATATATAACGTTTTTATGCCACTCGTTAAAAGTATTTTGCTAAACCAAGGCTGATAAATAATTGGTAAAAAATAAATATAAGTAAAGATAATGTGAAACAAATCTTGCATTATAAAACGCATTATTGCAGAGCAGAATCAATCACACAAATTAATATCACTTAACCGCAAAGTTTAATTTTATCGCAAACAAAAAGAAAAGCCTTATTGAAGTAAACTCTATAAGTGTTGCTTCATTAATGACTTTTCTTTTTGTTCCTTGGTGCACTAATAAAAACTAAATCGAAACCTAAAAAGGTTTCGATTTAGACTTATGTTGGTGCCGAAGGAGGGACTCGAACCCTCATGGTTTCCCGCACGATTTTGAGTCGTGTGCGTCTACCGTTCCGCCACTTCGGCATAGATTTGAGAAGTGGAATATATTAAGATGTGAAGTTGATTGGTGAGCGACTCATTTTGAGAGCCCCGCTTAAAGTGGGCGATACCCGTTCCGCCACTTCGGCACAAATTTGAGAAGTGG
>CAKVOF010000035.1 GCA_934778125.1 uncultured Clostridia bacterium | reverse complement strand
CTTGTCAACATGTCTTTATTGTTTGCTACAAAAACAGCAAAAGTTTTAAAGTCAGAATAAATTCCAATTTTCTCTAAATTTGTACGTTTATTTTCCTCAGTTAAAAAATTAAATGTCAGCAAAAATTTATCTTCATACGTTTCAATTTTATTTGAATCAATATATTTAAGACCATTTATAATTTCTTTATCATTTTTTAAATCAAAAACTTGATTCAATTGTGATTTTGAGATAATTATTATTTTATTTTTCAAGTCTTGACTCTTCAATGAATCATTCAACACATTTACAACTTTCATTATTTTCTCCAATTTAATATAAGTGCTTTTACTTATCTGCGAATACTTTGTTTAAAACTGGCTTAACTAGTTCAAGCAATACAAATCCTACAATATTAATAGCAACAACCGCCCCAAATTGCCACCAGGATATTTTAACCATGCCAAACAATGAGCCAATCGGAGTAAAGAACACTATTATTTGAATCACAAACAAGATTGCAATTGATATATTCATAAAATTATTTTTAAACAAGCCCTTTTTAAAACTAAATGTTTTAAGCTCTTTGCAATTATATGTAAACACAAATTCGTTAATAACGACCGATAACAGAGCCAATGTCTGCGCAATTGGGTAACCAAATAGATTCATTGATAGCAAAAAAACCCCTAAAGAAATTAAAGTTTCAATAACTGCCGAAACCATAAGACTTGAAATCATGAATGGAGTAAACACATGTCTATCTAATCCATTGGGTTTTTGTTTCATGCTTTCAGGACTATCTTTTTCAAATGCCAGTGCAATAGATGGAATAGTATCTGCAACCAAATCTATATATAATATATGCAATGGAGAAATAATGTCTTTAAATATAATCATACCTATTATAATTAAAAAAATTTCGGCAAAATTTGAAGATAAGTTATAGAGAATAGTTCTAAGCACATTATTATATATTCTCCTCCCTTCTTCAACTGCAGACACTATTGTAGAAAAACTATCATCCATAAGAATTATATCAGCAACGTTCTTTGTTACATCAGTGCCAGACCTACCCATTCCAACACCAACGTGTGCCAATTTAAGAGCAGGAGCATCATTAACTCCATCACCTGTCATCGCAACAACTTTGCCACCTGCCTGAAAAGCCCTAACTATTCTAACTTTATGATCTGGTGTAACTCTTGCAAAAACAGTATATTTTTTCACAAATGAAACTAGTTCATCTTCAGTCATATTGTCTATCACTTTGCCTTCAACACCCTCACTATCACAGCTAGCAATACCAATATCTTTTGCAACAGCTATTGCTGTAGCAAGACTATCTCCAGTAACCATAATTGGCTTAATTTTTGCTTGTTTACATTTTTCAACAGCTTCTTTAACCCCTTCTTTGGGTGGATCAATAAGCCCAATTATCCCCACCAAAATTAAATCATCTTCACAAAAATCCTTTTTATTATTGATTGGCTTGTATGCAAGTGCCAAGACTTTATATGCACTTTTACTCATTCTTTTTTCATGTCGCAAATAATTGGCTATAACACGATTATTAATTTTTAGCACTTTGCCATTTTTTTCATATCTATTACAGTGTTTTATTACTTCGCTAAATCCACCTTTAGTCAAAACAAGATTGTAGTCACCAAAGCAATTAAGCGTACTCATCATTTTTCTTGATGAATCAAATGGAATTTCATCAATTCTCTTATATTTATTTTTTAAGTTATCAATATTCTCACCTAAATTAAACAAATACCTACTTAGTGCAATTTCAACAGGATCCCCAATATAAGACCCATTTTTTAAACTATCAGGAACTGTATCGTTGCATAATCCCAAAATATTATTACATATTTCTAATTCTCCATATTTTTTTTTAACATCAATATATCTTTTTTCATTAGCATAAATTTCAACTAAAGTCATTTGATTTGTTGTAATCGTTCCTGTTTTATCAGAACAAATTATTTGAGTAGCACCCAAAGTCTCAATAGCAGATAACTGTTTAATAATTGTCTTTTTTTTAGCCATTTGATTGACACCAATAGTCAATGTGGCAGTTATTGAAATCGGCAAAACTTCAGGCACTGATGCCAAAACCATAGATATACATAACATAATTATAGACAAAGCATCTTTTTTTAAAATTAATCCGTAGCAAAAGGTAATAGCAACTAACAAACATGCAATCATAGATATAAAGCCACTAACCTTCTTTATCTTAATTTGCAATGGAGTCAACGTATCTTCAGATTTATCAATTGTCCCTGCAATTTTTCCTATTTCTGTTTCCATACCAGTATAAATAACAATCGCCTCTGCACGTCCATTTACAACACTAGTCCCCGAAAACAATATATTTGTTTGGTCTTGTATTAATTTATCTCCATCTAACTCACTTTCACCTTTTTCGACAGACAAACTTTCACCAGTAAGCAAAGATTCATCAACTTTTAGCCCTACTGATTTAATGATTCTCGCATCAGCTGGAACTTTGTCTCCAGCATCAAGACTAATAATATCACCAACCACAAGTTCTTTAGCATCAATTTCTTTCCATAGCCCATCTCTTTTGACTTGAACTTTTGAGGTGGTCATCGTTTTGAGTGATTCAACAGCATTTTCAGATTTCATTTCTTGCACAAATCCCATAACTGCATTTATAATCACACATGAAAATATTACAATTGATTCGATTATGCTTTCTTGATTAACAATTGAATACACCAATGAAACAATACCGACTAATATTAGAAGCAATATCATAATATTAGCAAATTGCCGAAAAAAAATTTTTAATGGACTCTTTTTATTTTTTTGCTTAAGAACATTGTCTCCATCTCTTTCTAATCTTATATCAGCATCAACACTAGAAAGTCCTTGAATATTGTCACTATGCAATAGATTTATCACATCTTGACTTTTCATTTGATAATACTGTTTCATAATTTCCCTTTATTATATGTTTCTAATTCAAAGATTATATATAATTTATTATACTTCAAAATTTTACGATATGTCAAAGAAACCACACAACCTTTAAACACTTTTAATTTTGTTTAATCGATTATGATAATGGTAATTTAATTGTCATTGGCTTTGAAGAATTTTTAAATTATGAAATATACGAAAACGGCAGTCAGCAAACAGTTGGCGCTAACATTGGTGGCTTATATACTGGTCTTTTTGGTGCAGAAACAAATGGTATGTGCAAAGATTTAAAACTTATTATCCGTTTGAATAATTATGATAACCCTCAACTCGTTTATAATATTATATCCAACACCACCTTCAATATTGGCATAAATAAGTCTTCACATATTTATAAACAATGCATCGAAACACTTCAAGAGGTTGTCTCATTTTTAGAAGTTGTTAAAAACGATAATATCAAAAAATAAAACCGCCTATATAAAAAATGAAGTGATTCCACTTGGATTCACTTCATTTTTTTGGTGTATTCTCGTTATTCATTTATTGTCGTTTATTGTTTTTTTCTTTTTATTATTTTCTTTATTCATTTATTGTTATTTTATTTGCTTATTATTGTATTTTTTAGTTTTTTTATTTGTTGTGTTTTTATTCAGCCACCCTATTTTTTTCTTGCAACATTAATGTTATCACATTTTCTATCTTGCAATTCTTTGCAAGGATTTTTCTTTGTTTCAAATCTATAATCTTTTCCAAACTTCTCTATATGGTTTTTAATAACAATATGACTTGGTAAAAAATCTGGTTTTTTGATGTTCATTTTTTGGTACTTAAAATAATTCGACGTATTTGGTAAATCTTTTAAGAGTGTGTAGTTATCCCCAAGGCGAGTATAGTTTAAAGTTTTCTCTAAAACACCACGTATATAGTCAATATTCCCGCAAAATTGCAACAATTCGGGGAAATCACCTCCACACGGATAAAGAGCTTGCCAAGGTTTCCCTTCATATTTCTCCAATAATTTTGCCACATATTGCAAGTGTCCACATTCTTCTAAATAGCGTTTATGGAAAATTTCCTTAATATAACTATCTGTTTCATCAACATAACAAGAATAGTATAGATAACACTCAGTGTACTCGTGGATTAACCAATTTTCCAGCCACGTGCAATTTGTGTCCATCAAACTACCATATTCAGTTACATGTTGCTCTTCTATCATAGCAATTTCAGAATAAAGCTTTCGCCCTATTTCTGTTGGGTGGAATCCAGCAATATTCATATAGTAGTTCATTGTTTGCTGTTCGCCAGCTGTTATAATTGATACAACAAGTTTTGTGAATGGATCAGCTAACTCCTTAGTGATATGGTTATTAATTTCATCAAATGGATGCCTTGGTTCAGCTATTGTTGGTCTTCCTGGAGTTATTTCAGTGTAACCACCAGTTAATTTGTTTGTGTCGATTCCCTGCTCTGTTTCCAATAAATTCGCAAATCTATATAAGTGATCAAAGTCTTCAAGCAACGCAAAATTTAGTGCGTTCTTAACCGATTCATCTTTAACATGCTTTGCCAAAATCGCCGTTAAATCTATTGCAAGTTGTTCATAGGCTATAGTTGTTTCCAAGTCTGTTTCATTCACTGGTTTTAAACCAGAAATTATTTTTTGCTGATGTTGCTCGTGCCTTCGAATAAGTGCAATTTCTCTACGCAAATCATTATTCGGACAGTTTCTGCTAAATTGATGCAAAAACCAATTTTGCTCAAATTCTGTTCCGTTTAGAAGAATTATTCTTGTTTTTGTGTATGGCGATGTTGTATTTTTATTATATGGTTTTGGGCTATATTCATCAACACTAACAAACTTTTCAACTGGGATTGCTTCTTTTTCATAAAATGGATTAATTTTATTCATATTGTGCTCCTTATTTTATATAATTCTTAACAATAATTGCCTCCAATATACTTACACACAAAAAAAAGATTAATAATTGAAACTAACTAATATTTTGTTCAATTATTAACCTTTATAATCTGGGATTTTGGAATATCACAACCCCATTTCATCAAAACTATTTTTTTCGTGATTTTCATCGCTTAGTGACATAATATCTTCCAGTTCACCCTTCAATTGTTCAAGTGTTACCTGCGGAACATAAACACCAGACTCGTTATTCACAATTCCATTAGCGGCAGACCTTGCTAAGGAATAACCTAACATTTTAGAAACGGTATCAGATGTAACATGGTCTTCAATAGCATTCCAATTTTCATCACGAGACAACACGCTAACAAAATGGTCATCGTGCATTGGTTTTGTTGTTAGCCTATCAACATAGATAGCAAGCTCACTTTCAAATTTATCTGACAATTCTCTTGGCTTTATCTCTTCTATTGCAATTCTTTTGTTTGTGAAATCATAGTCATACAATTCTGCACCATTTACTCTATCCATAGAACTTAAAGCCGAAATCATTGGGGTTAGAGATGCGTGAGTCATTGGGGAATACGAAACATGCAACATTGATTCCATAACCTTTGTTGCATCTTCTTTTGAAAAGCCCAGATCATTTTTCAAGTGTTGGTTAATTTTTCGGCAAAACTTAAATGTTTCCAGTGCTCCATGGCAAAATGAAAAAAATGTGACTTTTGAGAAATTTCTACAAATATCATCAACAGGCAATGCGTTCCCCTTTTCATCACTGCAAAGCGGATAGAATAACTTACTTGAAATTTCATCAATATCACCAGGCTGAATCGCACCAATTTGATTACCAAAACAATTTCTATCTTCGTACACAACACCTAACAATTCAACAGATTCATACACCTGCTCAGGACTTTGGTGCGCCAACTTAGCACTCATCATTCTCTCAACTAACTTGCATGTTCCATTTGCTTCCATGTCGTTATAGGTTGCGTTTCCACCCAAGCAAAAGATGATAGGTTTCTCCCCAATTTTATATTTATCTAAATCCAAAATTTCCCAGTGATCGTTATCACACTTAGGATTTCTTCTTCCAACATATGATTTTTCTGCCATAATTTAATCCTCCTATCACATTCCCATTTCATCATTCAAATTTTCTTTTCCACTGCTATCTTTTTCGAAGCCATGCATAATATCAGCAATCTCTGTTTCTAATTTATCGAGTGACATTTTATGAATAAATCTATTTGAGTTTTTATTCTCAATGCTATTAACAACAGATGTGGCAAGTGCATAACCTAACATTTGAGACACACAATCAGCGTTATCTCTTCTCATAACTGCTTTCCAATCATCATCTCTTGATATCATCGATATAAAATGCTCATCAATTAAGATATTAGTTAGTTGAGATGCATAAATTGCTATGCTATTGGCAGTTTCTTGGCTTTTATCACCAGCTTTCACCTTTTCAATAGCAATATTTTTCCCCTTGAAGTCATATGACTCAAGCAAATCACCTTGATAAAAATCTTTTCCACTAAGTGCGAAAACCATAGGAACTAAAGACTCACCCTTTTTAATATCTGGTGAATAAGATATGTGCATCATAGAACCCAATATTTTTTTAACATCGCTTTTACTAACACTCAAGTCTTTTTCTAAATGGTTTGCCAAAATCCCACACATTTCATTCAATTCTTTTGCACCTCTGCAAAAACTAAAAAGTGTTATTTGTGACAAATTCTTACAAATACTAACCGTTGATAACTTGTTTCCATTTTCATCAACAAGAAGTTTATAAAAAATCGATTCGGTGAAATTTAACAAGTCATCTTTAGAAAATTCTCCAATATTCTCATTTAACCAATCAGTTTTATAAACAGCACCTAAAAAATCCACATATTCAAAAATCTCATTTTCGTTTTGTGATAACTTTTCTCCCATTAAATTTTGTGCTATTTTACATATTCCATTCGCATTTTCATCTGTTATGCAACTATTTCCACCGAAACATAAAACAGTTGGTTTATTTATATGATATTCGTTTAAATTTTCTAATTTCTCCCAATGTGTTTTATCAATCTTGGGGTTTCTTCTTCCAATAGATGCTTTTTCTGCCATAATGCAAATTCTCCTCGTTTCATTATACCACAAGTATATTTAATAAGCAAGAGGTGTTAGAGTGAGAACTAAGATAACTATGGCTGTTGCGGTTTAAAATAGAACTAGCCCACGCACCTTTTAGGTAGTGTGGGCTAGTTTTATTTTAATGCATAAAGTAATATAAAATCTGATTTAAAACGAAAAATAATTATATTGGAATGATTTATTATCTACAACTTTTTACTCATCATTTCCCCAAATCTCGACCGCTGAATCTCAGCAACATGATGACTATGGCTGTTGCGGTTTAAAATAGAACTAGCCCACGCACCTTTTGGGTAGTGTGGGCTAGTTTTATTTTAATGCATAAAGCAATATCATCATGTTGCACTAAATTGGCTATTATATAATGCATGGTAGAATCCTTTTCTATCTAACAACTCTTTATGAGTTCCCTGTTCAATGATATTTCCTTTATTCATAACTAAAATCAAATCGGAATTAACAATTGTGCTTAATCTATGCGCAACGATGAAACTTGTTCTTCCTTTCATCATCTCATTAAACGCTTCTTGAATATACATTTCTGTACGCGTGTCGATATTACTTGTTGCTTCATCAAGAATTAACATTGGTGGTTCAACAAGCATAATCCTTGCAATACACAAAAGTTGCTTTTGACCTTGAGATAAATTATCACCACTTTCAGAAATCATTGTGTTATATCCATCTGGCAAAGTTTGAATAAAATCATGAACATGTGCACGTTTTGCAGCTTTTATAACCTCATCAATTGTTGCATCTGGTTTGCCATAGGCAATATTATCGCGAATGGTTGAGTTAAATAACCAAGTATCTTGCAAAACCATTCCATATTTACTTCTCATACTCTCACGAGTTATTTCGTAAATCGATTTTCCACTTAATTTTATGTCTCCTGAGTTAACATCGTAGAATCTCATAAGCAAATTTATCATCGTGCTTTTTCCACAACCAGTTGGCCCAACAATTGCCACTTTCTGACCTGGGCTGACTTTAACGTTTAGGTTTTGAATTAACTTTTTATTTTCCGTGTAAGAAAAGTCAACATTTTCCATTTCCACACTGCCATCGCATTTTGTTAAAACCATATTATCAGCATCGCTTGGCTCATCTTCAATTTCAATAACATTTTTAAAACGCCTTGCAGATGCATACGCTGCTTGCAAGTCTGAAATTATATCGCTTATGTCGTTAAATGGTTTTATATATTTATTTGCATACGACAACAAAACAGAAATGCTACCAACTGTCATAAGCCCATCGAGAGCATAAATACAACCAATTATTGCAACTATTGCATAAATTATACCATTAATGAATCTCGAGCTTGGCCCAGTCATTGTGCTATAAAAGTTAGCCTTCTCACTTTGAAATTCCAATTCTTTATTGTATTTTTCAAAGCTTTCAATACTTTCTTTTTGATGATTGAATGCTAAAACAACTTTTTGATTTCCAAGCATCTCAACAACTTGACCAGACAAATCTCCTAATGATTTAGCTTGCTTTCTAAAATATTTATCAGATTTATACACAATAATTGCCGTTACTAAAAGTGACACTGGCGTTAAACCAACAACTACCCCTGCAATTGTTGTGTTTACCTTGAACATATAGAACACAACTAAGAAAATTGAAATAATCGCATCAATAGAGGTTGTTAAACCTTCTAAGAAACCCGAAGTGATGGTTTCAACATCATTTATCATACGACTTTGCAAATCACCATGGCTTGAACCATCAATATATTTTAATGGCACGTGATTCAACTTTTTAAACAAAGCATCACGCATACTTTTATCAGTTCGATATGCCAAAATATCATCGAAAAAGTTTGTTAGCCATTTAAACACCGCATAGCCTATAGCACACAAGATTAAAAGAACTACCGAATTTTTTAAACCATCAAAATTAACTGCGCCTCGCCCTACTAGGTAGTCTATTGCCCTACCTGCACAAATAGGCACCATAAGTTCACAAAAACTATTTATAAACGCACTTAATATTGAAAGCATTAGAAAAGGCCAGTGGGGTTTTGCATATCTAAAAACTTCTCGTGCAATGCCTTTATTTTTACCTTTTCTAGAAAGCCTTTCAATTCTTTGTGAAGTTTTATCAAGAATAATTTCTGGATCAGATAATCTTGCTCTTTTTCCATCTTCCGCATTAAATGTTGCTTTTTCGCCGGTTAGTTGACTAATTATTGGCTTTTCAACAATTGGCGTTGGTTGCACTTTGTCGGGGTTATTAAATGATTTCGGAATGTTTTTTATTTCTTCTTTAATTTCTGCTTTCGTTAGTTTATTTTCATTTTCTTCCATATAATACCCCCTTTTTATTTAGTTTGAGATGTGTAAATTTCGTTATAAACTTTGCAACTTTCTAATAAGTTGTTGTGAGTGCCAATACCCACAATTTCACCTTTATCTAACACAACTATTTGGTCTGCATTTTTAATCGTGTTAACGCGTTGTGAAATTATAAAAACTGTCATATTGTTTGTGTTGTTTTTTATTGCTTTACGCAAATTATAATCAGTTGCAAAGTCTAGAGCACTCGCACTATCATCCATAATCAAAATTTCAGGCTTTCCAACTAAAGCACGAGCAATTGTTAATCTTTGGCGTTGACCACCAGAAAAGTTTTTTCCACCAGCTAAAACTTTAAAATTTAATCCGTTATCGAGTTCCGAAACAAATTCTTCCGCTTGAGCAATTTTAATTGCTTCCATTATTTCTTCATCTGTGGCATCGGGCTTTTGCCATCGCATATTTTCCCTTAAACTTCCTGTGAATAGCACTGCCTTTTGAGGAACTATTCCTATTCTACTTCTTAGGTCTTGCAAATCGTAGTCTTTAACATTAACTCCATCAACTTTAACTTCACCTTTTGTGGCATCATAGAATCTTGGAATCAAATAACAAACTGAACTTTTTCCGCTTCCAGTTCCACCTATTATTCCTATCGTTTGCCCACTTTTAATTTTGAGCGTTAAATCTCTAAACGCGGGTTTTTCTGCTCCTTCATATGTGAATGTAACATTATTATATTCTATTAAATATTTCCCCTCAACCCCATCTTCCTTTTTGCTAATTTCTATTTTATCAGGGCTTTCAATTTTGGGCTTAATATCCATAATTTCGCAAATTCTTTTACCGCAGTTAACCGCTTTAATAAATTCAATTATAACGTTAGCAATTGTGATAAGTGAAGCACTAATTTGAGTTAGATAATTAATAAAAGCAATAATTTGACCAGTTTTTAAGCCTCCAACGTTAACTTGAAAACCACCATACCATAACACAACAACGATTGCAAAGTTTATAATAATTGTGTTTAGTGGAGTTAAAAGCGTTGAAACAGTTGAAACCTTTATTCTTGATTTTCTTAAATTTTTGGTTGCAACATCGAATCTGTTTTCCTCAAATTCTTGCTTATTAAACGCTCTAATAATTCTGCTTCCTTGCAAATTTTCACGCGTTAAATTGCTAACTTTATCTAAGTTTTTTTGAGTTTTATCGTAAAGCGGGGTTGTTATTTTCATAACTAAAATCACAAGCCCAATAACAAGTGGTGCAATAACCAAGAAAATAAGAGAAAGCTTTAAATCTATTGTCATTGCCATAATAATTGAACCGATAAGCAAGAATGGTGCTCTCATCACAAGGCGCAAAAATCTTCCAAGCGCTCCCGAAACTCTTTCAACATCATGAGTGATACGATTGTTTATGGTAGCAGTTGTGAATTTATCTAGTTCGTTATGAGAAAATGTGTTTATTTTTGCATAAATGTTTGAACGCAAATCTTTGCCCACCCCACAACTTGCTCTTGCTGCCAACTTCTGACACACAATGGCTGATAAAATACCTACCACATTTAGTATCACAACAATAGCTCCATAAGTGAAGATGTATTTCTTATCGTGATTAGCCACGCCCACATCAATCATACTTGCAATCATAAGGGGTATAATTAATTCTGTTATTGTTTCTATAAATTTTGCAACTGGTGCAACTATTATTTCTTTTTTATAATTACTTAAATATCTTCTTAATCTCTTTAACATCTTCATCTCTCTAATTAATTATATAAATTAATAATATACAAAAATTTTTTTTTACGCAACTAATTAAAATGTGCAAATTAAAATATTTCAAAATAGTTGATCTTAGAGCGTTGTTTTTAAATCTACACCTAAACAAACTCAAACACACTATATTAATAAAAACAGCCTAAGTTTGAAAACTCAAGCTTAGGCTTTCTATTATTTTTCAGACTCATCTTCAACTTCAATTGCATCGGTGTAAATAGTGTTGATTCTATCTTTAATATTTTTCTCTGTTTTCTTTAGATACGTGCTAAATTTTAACGTTGTTATTATGTTGCAAACACCTTCAATAATTAATGAAATTCCGCAAACGATCATAACATAATCAAACGTTCCAAACGCAACAATACAACCAAAGACAATTGATACCACAGCAATGATAAATAACCACCACGCACCTTTTACCTTTTGATTAACACAATTCACGCCATCTTGAAGTTGACTAAATCCATCGATTATTAGATATCCACCAAATATGATTGTTAAGATACTTTTCGTTAGTTCAGGCTTAGCGAAACATAGAATTCCAGCAGTTATCATTAATGCGCCCAACACAAAAAAGTTCGAAAAAAACAACCAATCAACTATAAAATGGCGAACCAGCAAAAAAGAGCCTAAGCATATAAAGATTGCACCTAGTGCATAACAAACACCATTCCCAGAACTTTCAGGTAACACAACAAAAATGATGCCGAAAACAATTGAAACGATTGAAATAATTAGACTTTCCCATTTGATTTTTTTAAGAAAATTTTTTAAAGATTCCATATCCTCTCCTTAAAATGTATTACATCTAAATAATTATATCACTTAATTTTTTATTTTCAAAACAATAATATCAAACACTTGTTTAATTTTAAACACTTTATTGAAAATTTGTATAGATTAGCCTCACCACTTTGTACTTTATTTTACTCAATAATTAGTCTTTTAACCCAACGAACTATATTATCGGAAGTTGTCGGCA
>CAKVOF010000034.1 GCA_934778125.1 uncultured Clostridia bacterium | reverse complement strand
GTTATATGGTGAGTATCTTGGCGAAGAGATTGGGGTTGATGATGAAGAAAAGGTTACTAGCGCAATTGCACCGATTGATGTTTTAAAAGTTTTGGTTAACGGAACACCATATTTCTTAAATTCCAAAATAGATGAAACTGATGCAGACAATCCAATTTATTATGTTTCGTTAGATGAGTTGTTTGGAGCAGGGGTTTATAGCGTTAAAATATCTGCCGGAAACGGAAGCAATGAGTTTATTGCATCAAACTTTATTGGAAGTGTTAGTGGAGTTAAACCAACCCAACCAGTATTTCCAGTGAATGCGGGTGGCAGTGCATTTATTGAAGATGGGAAAATTGAATTTGGTGTTTCAAAAATCAATAATAATGGAACAATTGAAAATGTTTTGGATTACTATTTAAATTTCTACAATGAAACAGGTGAGTGTGTTTTAAGAAAGGCTATTAATTTAACTAATGGTGATATATCAAACGGAATTGCAATCGTTGATTTGAAAGAGTTTGATTTGTTTGGTGAAAATAAACTTTCAACAAACACAATCTACTTTGTGGGGATTCAAACGGTTGGAAATTCTCAAAGATTTGATAGTGTTCAAGCAAAGAGTGGTTCTCCTTTTGGAAAGTTGGAGGTTTTAGCAAGACCAGTTATAGAAAATGGATTGATCAATGTTGCAAGTTGTTATGCTAACGATGAAAAATTGGTGGAGAAAATTGGTGGAGTTAGAATAAATGTTTACTATGAAAACAATTTAGTTAAAACGTTTAACTATCAACTTGGTGATGAAATATCTTTAAATGGCTTAGCTTTTGGAAAATACATTATTAAAGTTCAAGTTCTAGGTGATTTGCTTGGCTTATTTGATTCAGATGAGTTTAGTGAAGGTGTTGAGATAGATAAATTGGCAACACCAAACGTGGAACTTGAAAATGGAGAATTTGTTTGGGCACCAATTAAAGATAGCGAGGGTGTTTTAGTTGTTAATTATGCCTATGGATTTTTATCAAATGAAAATAATGAGTTTGAATTCAATTTAAAGGCAAGTGCGGAGAATGCAGATTCAAAAATTATAACCGTTTTGCCAGATGATTTAAATAATCCAAACTTAAAATATTCAATTAGAGTTGTGGCAACTGAAAGCGGTGGTGAAAATAATTATATTCAAAGCGATGTGAAAACGGTAGAGTTCTATAATAGAGTTCAAATGCCATATGGATTCAATTTAAATGATGAAACTTTAACGTGGGAGCATATTGCCGAAGGTGAAGGGTTTAATGCAGGCAATATAACATATAGAGTTGTTTTAACAACAGGTGATATTGATAGTAATTCAAGCATTGTGGTTGAAACTAAAGAAAAGCAACTTAACTTAAATCGAATTGAGAACTTTGATTTATATAATCAAAATGTTAGTATTTATGTTAAAGCAATTGTTGATGTTGGAAGTGTTATAAATAGTGCAAATGTGCTAGTTGGAACATTTATAATTTCAAGTATTCCAACTGGAGTTGAACTTGATAATAATGGAAGATTGATAATTGCATCTGGTGATAATATTGATGAATTAAATCAGAATCGTTTGAAACTTTATTTCTATGAAATTAAATTAACTGGAAAAATAAAAAGTGGCTCGGATGTTATAAATAATGCTAGTATAGTTATTCGCTATAATGGTAATAAAATTAGCGAGTTTGGCGTTGATAACAATATTATTGTGCCATATGAAGAGTTAAACAATGTTCCATATAAGTTAGAAAACAATATTTATGTTTGTGATTTCACAACTGAAAGCGGAAATTACGATGGAACTCTTTCGTTAATTTCTGGCGAACAATATTCGCTTAATATAAAATATGTTGGTGATTTGGGCGAGATAAATTCAGATGACCTAACAAAAATCTATAGAGTTTCTTCTAAATGGACAAACACAAATATTAAGGCAGAGAATAATAACACAGGGAATATTAATAGTTTTGTTGTTGCAGAAAAAATGGATGTGTTAATATCGAAAAAAGGCTCTGATTTAGGGTTGGCTGGAAACAGCTATGTGGTTTGGAATAAAATAAATAATATTGAAAAATATGTTATAAAATTGGATAAATTAGATGAAGATGATGCATTAATTGAAACAGAATATTTATCAATGTTGCAAGATGGAAACATATTTGAGCAGTATGATAATATGATGCGTTATTGCATTGATGATTTAATTCAAGAATTAGATGATAATGTGGCAAAAATTCAACTTTCAATAAGGTCGTATGGAAACAAAAACTTTATGGAAGGAATGGAATATAGTGAGAGAATATCTATTGTTATCCCAAAGACTCCAACACAAATGGCATATGGCTATAGTAACTACGTGGATTTCAATAGTACTTATCAAGAGGGATATGTGTATTGGAGAAACACAACGCCAGAAACTGGTTTAAAACTTGAAGTGATTTATAAAAATGACTATAACTATGGTGAAAGTGCAAATTATTCAAACATTTTAAGAACACTAAATATGGATGGGACAATCACAGATGTTATAACAATCCATAAAGATGAAGTTGGTGAAAAGAATGGAATAGGTGTTTATAAGTTAAAATACTTAACAAAGGAAATTCAATCTATTAAGGTTATTGAAGTATTTAATGAGGCGGGAAATATTTATAAGCAAGTATCAAGTAATAATATTTTTGCAATAAATAATAATGGAGTTAATAATAAATTCGAGTTGTTTGCAAGTGGTGATGGTTCTAAAAACTTGCCATTTGAAATTAATAGCAATTCTCATTTTGTTAATATTTCTAAATATTTAGATAGTAATTTCACTTTAATATCAAATCTAACGTTTGCAAGCACCAACACAACAACAATGATTTCAGGGGTGTTTAATGGAACTTTCAATGGAAACAAAAATTCTATAACTCCATATTATGCAAATAAATCAATTGCACAAAGAGCTTGTTATTCATTGTTTGAAAATATAGGCGAAAATGGTGTTGTGAAAGATTTAAATATTGTGTTTGATGAAAATATAACATATAAACCAAGTACATTTGCATACTTTGGTGGTGTTGCAATTGAGAATAATGGCCTTATAGATGGCATTAATGTTAGTGGTAAAATACAATTTAGTGGAAACAATAATAATTCATCATATTTAGATGGTGGGGTTGTGGTTATGACTAATAAAGGTGTGGTTAAAAACTCGATTATAAACGTTATTGTTTTAAACACATCAATGCAAGGATTTGATTTTGGTGGCGTTGCTTACGCAAACGAAGGTGAAATTATTAAGTGTGGTGCGAGTGGTGTGTTAACGGGCTCATTAATGGGTGGAATTTCTGCTAATTTAAAAAACGGAACGATAACTCAGTGTTATAGTAAGGTAAACTTCCAAGCCACAAAAATCAATTCAATTGCTGGTGGGATTGTTGGTGAATCAAAAGGTGGAAAAATAGAATTTGCATACTATAATAATTCAGAAATTATTAATAATGGTGAAATTAATGGAACATCATTTGGTGGAGCTAACGGATTGAAATTTGGCGGATTTATTGGAAGTGTTGTGAGTGGAAGCGATGATAATGTGACTCAAGTTAATAAGAGTTATATGAAAATTTCTGGCGTTGCTAATTCTAGTGGCGTTGGAGGAAATTACTCAAGCATTATTACTAGCAACAAATATCAAAGCGGTGGCAAAAATATGTTTATTGGTTTAAATCCAACAAACGAAACATCATATGATTGGGATGTAAATCAAAATGAAATCTTAAGCTGGTCTAATAACGGAGAGAAAGTGTTTAAAATTGAAAACAGTATATGGAAATTAACTTGGGAAAACTAATTGATATTTATTTATCTTTAAGCAATATAAGTTTAAAAAAATAAACATAAAATTCACTTTCAAAATTCGCGCGTTAAATCAATATATTTATTGTAAAAAATTAATAAGTATGATAAAATATGAGTGAGATTTATCTTGCTCATATTTTTTTATTGCAATTAAAGGGGAAAATAATGTCATTTTTAAGTAAAATATTCAAATCTGATAACGCAAGAAACGTTGCTAAATTGGAAAAAATAGCAAAGAAAGTTGAAGATTTGGCTGATAAATATAAAGCATTTAGTGATGAAGAATTAAAAAACACAACAAAAGTTTTGAAAGATAGATTAGCTCAAGGCGAAAGTTTAGCAGATATTTTGCCAGATGCTTATGCGTGCGTTAGAGAAGTTAGCACTCGTGTTATGGGGCTAAGGCATTACCACGTTCAAATTCTTGGTGGAATAGCGTTGTTTCAAGGAAGAATTGCTGAGATGAAAACTGGTGAAGGTAAAACACTTGTTGAAACATTGCCAGCATATCTTGTTGCATTGGAAGGGAAAGGTGTTCATATAGTTACTGTTAATGAATACTTAACAAAGCGTGATGCCGAATGGATGGGAAAAATATTTAAATTTTTAGGTTTAACGGTTGGAGTCTCGCTCCATGATATGGATCCACAACAAAAAAAGTTGGCTTATGCTTGCGATATCACATATAGCACAAATAACGAACTTGGATTTGATTATCTTCGTGATAATATGGTTAGAAGAGCAGAAGACAGAGTTGCAAGAGGTTATAACTTTGCGATTATCGATGAGGTTGATAGCATTTTAATTGATGAGGCCAGAACTCCTCTTATTATTAGTGGAAGAGGAATGAAGAGTAGTGATAACTATGTTAAGGCTGCTAAATTTGCAAAAACATTGAAACCTGATGACTATGAAATTGATGAAAAAGATAAGGCTATTAGGTTAACTGATAGTGGTGTTGCAAAAGCGGAGAAGTTCTTTGGCGTTGAAAACTTAAGCGATATTGATAACATTGAACTTAACCATCATATCAATAACGCCATTAGAGCGCAATTCATTATGAAAATTGATGATAATTATATTATTCGTGATGGTGAGATTGTTATCGTTGATGAATTCACTGGAAGACTTATGGAAGGAAGGAAGTATTCAAACGGTTTGCATCAAGCTATTGAAGCAAAAGAAGGTGTGGAGATAAGAGATGAAAATAAAACTCTTGCAACTATCACTTTCCAAAATTTCTTTAGAGTATATAAAAAAATAAGTGGAATGACCGGTACAGCGAAAACTGAAGAAATCGAGTTTAATAAAATTTATGGGCTTGATGTTGTGTGTATTCCAACAAATCTACCAATTAGAAGAATCGACTATCCAGATATTATTTATCCAAAAGAATATGCTAAAATTAATGCGATTTTAGAAGAAATTAAAACTATGCACGAAACAAAACGACCAATATTGGTGGGCACTGCAACAATTGAAAAAAGTGAATTTTTTTCAAAAGAATTGAAAAAAATGGGCATTAAACATAATGTGTTGAATGCTAAAAACCATCAAAAAGAAAGCGAAATTGTTGCTCAAGCGGGAAGAATTGGGCAAGTTACAATTGCCACAAATATGGCTGGTCGTGGAACCGATATTTTGCTTGGTGGAAACCCAGAATTCTTAGCAAAACAAAAAATGCGTGAAAAGGGTTGCACGGATGAACAACTAGAATTTTTCACATCTCTTTTGAAATCTGATGATGAAGAGTTGAATAAACTTAAAGAAGAGTATAACGAATATTATAAAAAGTTTAAAATTGAAACCGATAAAGAGAAAAAGGAAGTTATTGCACTTGGTGGGCTTCATATTATAGGAACTGATAGGCACGAAAGTAGGCGAATCGATAACCAGCTACGTGGTCGTGCTGGAAGGCAAGGCGATCCGGGTTCAAGCGTTTTCTATATAAGTATGGAAGATGAACTGATGAGAAGATTTGGCGGAGATAAAATGCAAGGAATTTTGCGTTTCTTTAGAGTTGATGATAATATGCAATTTCAAATGAAATTTTTATCTAGGCAAATTGAAAATGCTCAAAAGAAAATAGAAGGATTTAACTTTAGTGCAAGAAACACCGTTTTGAAATTTGATGACGTTAACAACGCACAAAGGGAAATTATTTATGCTGAAAGAAATAGGGTTTTAGATGGCACCGATGTTCATGCTGAAATTATAGATATGATTAATGAGTTTGCGATTAACACTGTTCTTTCAAGCATTGATGAAGAAAAAACTTTTGAAGATTGGGATTTAAATTCGCTAAATGAAGCGTTAAATACTCGCGTGCTTGGAGAAAACGCAAACTATATCACCGAAGATTTGGTTGAAGGTTTAACAGCGCAAGAGGTTGGTGACTTAGTTGCTCAAGAAGCGATTATAACCTACGATAAAAAAGCCGATGAGTTAAAGCAATTGGGGCTTGATATTAAAGTTGTGGAAAGAGATATATTGCTTAGAGTGGTAGATACTCTTTGGATGGATCATATTGATTTTATGGAAATGCTTAGAAATGAAATTGGACTTCGTGCTTATGGAAACCACGATCCAATTATTGAATATAAGAAAGAAAGTTCAGCAATCTTCGAAGAGATGGTTGATAAAATAAGAGAAGAAACTGCTTTATTTTTGCTTAATTTCCAAATAAATATTAATAGGCACGAAAATAAAAAACCAGAGAAACCACAACAGTTAATAACAAACAGTCCTGAAGAGAATGCTCCAACAAGAAAAAGGTCAAGTGTAACCGTTGGTAGAAATGATCCTTGCCCTTGTGGAAGCGGTAAAAAATATAAAAATTGTTGCGGGAAATAATAGAGTTTTGCAAAAATGGTGGTTCTAATTCTTCTACCATTTTTGTTTTAAGAGATGAAAACTTGGTGGCGTGTTAGACCTATTGGTTTAGTTAATTTGGGATTAAATAAACAAAATAAGTATTACATTATAATAACACCAAGCATTTGGTTTTGTTTCTAAGATGGTTATAATAACTTTATAAAAAACATAAAAATTATAAAAAATTTACTAAATAAAATAAGGATGTAATAATATGCTAGTGTTAGATAATCAAAAAGAAAAATTAAAACAAATAGTCGATAATTTGAAAATAATTATCGACTATCTTTGATGTTAATAAGTTGCGTGATGATATTGAAGAATTAAAAAAAGAAAGCGAACACCCCGATTTTTATAAGGATATGGCAAAAGCTCAAAGCGTTGGCAAGAAACTAAAGGTGCTAGAGGGAAAATATGCTTTAGTTGGTGATTTAACAAAGAAAATTGATGATTTAAAAGATTTTATTGAAATTTGCGAGTGTGAAAACGATGAAAATTTAACAAGCGAAATTGATAGGGATTTGGCAAGTATTCAAGCGGAAGTTGATGAGTTATTTTTAAATTCTTTGCTTAGTGGTGAATATGATATAAACAATGCGATTGTTAAGATTCATAGTGGTGCGGGTGGCACTGAGGCGTGTGATTGGGTTTCAATGCTTTATAGAATGTACTTAAGTTTTTGTGATAAAAATAAGTTTAAAGTTAAGTTGCTCGATACTATCGATGGTGATGGTGCGGGCTATAAAAGTGTTACATTTCAAGTTTTGGGCGATAACGCATACGGGTTTTTAAAAGGTGAAACTGGCGTACATAGGCTCGTGAGGATTAGCCCTTTTGATGCGAATAAAAGAAGGCACACTTCGTTTGCATCGGTTGAAGTTATGCCTGAAATAGAAGAAGATAATAGCGTGGAGATAAAGGAGCAAGATTTAAGAATCGATACTTATCATAGTTCGGGTGCGGGTGGCCAGCATGTTAACACAACCGATAGTGCAATAAGAATAACCCACTTGCCAACGGGAATTGTTGTTTCTTGTCAAAATGAGCGCTCTCAACTTCAAAATAAAGAAATGGCAATGAGAATGCTTAAAGGTAAACTTATTGCTTTAAAGCTTGAAGAAAACAAGGCAAAGGCAAGAGCGATTAAGGGCGAAACTAAAAAAATTGAATGGGGAAGCCAAATTCGAAGTTATGTTTTTTGCCCATACACACTTGTGAAAGATTTAAGAACAGATTATGAAACAAGTAATTTACAAGATGTTATGAATGGGGGAATATATAATTTTATTATTGAATATTTGAAGTGGAACAAATAATAAAATGAAGGAAAATATGAAAAGATATTTTGAAATTGCTCAAGAAAAATTTAATAATTTAAAAACAAAGCAAGATGTTGTGGTGCTTGCTTTTGAAAGTAGTTGTGATGACACATGCGTTGCCTTAGTTAAAAATGGTAGAGAGTTAATATCTCACGCAATTTCTTCACAAATTGAAATTCATAAAAGATTTGGTGGCGTTGTTCCCGAAGTTGCGAGTAGGAATCATTTGCTTGCAATTACCAATATCTTGGAAAATGTAATGGCGGAAAGCAAGTTAACATATGCAGATGTTGATGCAATAGCTGTAACATACGGGGCGGGGCTTAGTGGAGCGCTTATGGTTAGCGTTAATTTTGCAAAGTCACTAGCGTTTGCTTTAAAATTGCCACTAATTAGGGTAAATCATATAAAAGCTCATGTGAGTGCAAATTATGTTTGCCATAAAGATTTAAAACCGCCATTTTTAAGCTTAATCGTTAGCGGTGGACACACGGCATTGGTGGAAGTTAAGGATTATGTGAATAACGAATTGATAGAAACAACTCATGATGATGCAATTGGTGAAGCATATGATAAGGTGGCAAAAGTTTTGGGACTAGATTATCCAGGTGGCCCAATCATTGAAAAACATGCAAAAAACGGCAACCCCAATATTGAGTTTATTTCTAAGCCAACAAGTTTGAGTTTGGATAGAGTGTTTAGTTTTAGTGGGTTGAAAAGTGCTGTTATAAACTATTTACACAAACTCGAGCAAAATGGTGAGAAAGCAAATATTGATGATGTTTGTGCATCATTTCAAAAGCAAGCGATTGATATTGTTGCAAATAAATCAATTAACTATGCTGTTGAAAAAGGTTACGATAAAATTGTGCTTGCGGGTGGTGTTGCTTGCAATCATGCGCTAAGAGAAAGACTTGAGAATCTTGGCTCAACACATAATATCAAGGTTTTATACCCAACTGGAATAATGTGCACCGATAACGCAGTGATGGTTGGAAGCGAAGCATATAATCTTATTAAGGCTGGTGAGGGGTTAGCTGATTTGGATCTAAATGCCAATCCATCTATTAATTTGAAATTTGTGAAATAGCGAAATTTTAATGCATAGAGTGGTTGGAGTTTTAAAGGTTATATTAATGCAATAAAAGTTACGTTGAATATTATATTAGAAAATAATTAAAGGCTTTGCGAAAATAAAAGTTTATAAAAAAAAGAAGAATATTAATTATCAAGTTAAATTAGATTCTTCTTTTTTTGTTAAGTATTGAAAGCAAACACACGGGTTTATGCTTTTTAAATGCTATTAATTGACAATAAGTTACTACTTGATGACAATTAACATTAATAATTGTTTTAGTTTATTATTTAAGTTTTTTAATTAATTCATCAAGAGAAAATTGCTCTTGCTTGAATTCATATAAGTTTTTTAGAGTGTAGTTATTGTTTGCAACTTCATCTTCGCCAATTAAGATTGCATATGGAATATTTAATTTCGATGCGTATGCAAACTTGTTTTTTAATTTTCCTTCTTCGAAATAAACTATATTTGGAATGTTGTTATTTCTTAAAATGTTGCTTAGTTCAATGCAATTATCAATAGTATTTCCCATAGGGATTATAATTGCTTTAGAAAGGTAAGCGTTTTTTTCTTTTAGCATATTATTTTCTTTTAGTTGGTAAAATAACCTTGTTAGTCCAATGCTCATTCCAACACCTGGTAGTTTATCTTTGGTGTAGTATTCGGCTAAATTATCGTATCTTCCCCCGCTTGAAACGCTTCCAATATTTTCGTGACCGTTTAAAATTGTTTCGTAAACGGTGCCAGTGTAGTAATCAAGTCCCCTTGCGATTGATAGGTTAATAGTAAAATAGCCATCTTCAATTCCAAAACTCTTCATATATTTTGTAACGATGTTAAGCTCTTCAACGCCAGTGGTAAATGTGCTATTTTCAATTCCAAAGTTCTGTAATTTTTTAATCTGTTCTTCTGGAGTCCCTGAGATTTTGATAAAGCTTAAAATCTTTTCAACCTTTTCGCTTTCAATTTTATAGTCATCAATTAAAGTTGCTTTAAATGTTTCTTCGCTGATTTTATCGAACTTATCTATCATTCTTAAAATATCTGCTGATAAATTCTCCAAACCTAAACTTTCAATAAAGCCACGCAAAATTTTTCTATTGCTAACATTAATTGTGAAGTCGCCAAGGTTTAGTTCTTTAAAAATATTATATATAATGCTAGGAATTTCCGCATCATAAAGCAAACTTAGTTCATTTTTACCAATAACATCAATATCGCATTGGTAAAATTCTCTATATCTTCCTTTTTGAGGGCGCTCCCCACGATAAACTTTTCCAATTTGGTATCTTGCAAAAGGAAAAGCAAGTTCGTTTTCATTTAGTGCAACATATTTTGCAAGGGGAACGGTTAGGTCGAATCTCATGCATAGGTCGTTATCACCTTTAGAAAATCTATAAATCTGTTTTTCGGTTTCTCCGCCAGCTTTTGCTAGTAGCACATCACTGCTTTCAAGAACGGGTGTATCTAGCGGAAGAAATCCGAATTTTTCATAATTTCTTTTTATTGTTTCTCTGATTTTGTTAAATAAAATTTGGTCGTTTGGAAGAAGTTCCATAAATCCTGATAATGTTTTTGGTTCAATCATTTTATTTCTCCTTGTATTCAATTGATAATTTAGATTTTTTATGATATAATAGTTATATGAAAAAGTATAATTTAGAAATTAATAAGTTTTTTGTGTCAAAATATGGGATACCTGCAGAATTATTGTTATTTATAGGTGAGAATTCAAAAAGTAATTTTGAATTGTTCATTAATAATGATGCGGGCATAAACGAAATTATTGAAACTGCTATTAAGAGAATTATAGCATATTATGAACTTAAAAATATAACGATTTCGAACTGTAAATTAAATTATGCAGAAAATTTAAAGTTAAGAGAAGGTAGCGGGTTGTTTTTTAGTGACAATTTAGATGAGAAAAAAATTTTAAATAATAAAAATTTAGTCGCTTTCATTTTTTATTACGAAAAGTTGTTTGGTGAACTACCATACTTTCTTGACTCTACTAAGAACATAGACAAGTATTTATATATAAATGACACAATATTAAAATTGTCTGAAGATGCAATGCAAAGTCATTAACAACAATAATCTTTTATAATTGCTAACAAATTTAAGGTGAAAGCATTAAAGTTTTTAATGCTTATTTTTTCATTTATTGCGTGCGCAACTTCAATCTCACCACAACCATATATCAATGGATTAATACCAAGTTCTTGGTAATATCCCGCTTCAGTTGATGCAATATATGGCTTTTCGCTAATATTGTATTTTTCCATAGTGTTTGATATTAAATCGAATTCTTTCTTTTCAAAAGGTGGAATTTTAAAAACAATAGTGTTCGAATAGATGGCATTTTTGTAAGGCTTTAGAATTTTTATTAATTCATTTTGAATTTTGTTATTAATTGTAACAAATGTGTTTTTGTTTGAAGTTCTGATATCCCACCTTATTTCGCATTTGTCGGCAACAATATTACACATTCTTCCGCCATTAATGATGCCAACATTTAAAGTTGTTTCTTTATTTTTGTATTTTTTATTTAATTTTTCTAAGTATAAAACAAGTTTCGATGCAACATATATTGCGTTAGTGCCAAGTGATGGATTGCTTGAATGGCAAGCAACCCCATTTATAATAGTTTTCATTTCATAAAACCCTTTATTTGATAAAGAAAACATCATATTGCTAGGCTCACCGATTATAGCGTATTTAGGAACTATTGACTTTTCTTTAAAAAATCTACAGATGGTTTGAACGCCAAATAGATTGGTTTCTTCATCGCTAGTTAAAGCCAAAACTATTGGCTTTTTTATTTCAAGCTTTGCCAGTTTCAAAGATAATTCCAAAACTGATGCGGTGAAATTTTTCATATCTGAAACGCCTAATCCATAGTAATAATTATCCTCTTTAATTAGTTTAAAGGGGTTAGTTTTCCAAGCGGATTCGTTAGTTGAAACCGTGTCTATGTGCCCAGCGAGCAATAAACCATCGTTAATATTTTCAATGGCCTTAGAGCCCAAAACTGCAACTAAGTTTGGTTTTGAATCTTCGCTATTTTTAATAATGCAAGTTTTCCAACCGTTTGCTTTTAATTCATTTGCAATAAAAGTTAAGCAGTTGGTGATATCTTTTAAATTTTCATCTGTTTTAAAAGATATTAATTTTGATAAATATTTTTCCTTTGTCATATTCGCTCCTAAAATTTGGTTGGTGTTTCAAATAAAAAATCACGCTTTGGTTGCAAGCGTGATTTTTTAATAAAATTTCAAACGTTGCAACACAAAGTAAAAGGAGTGTTGCATATTTAGCAACACTAAAACTTATGATGATGAATTGTTTGAAATTTGTTGTTTAACATTGTTTATCCCTTTTATTTCTCAATAATACTTTCTTCTTTTGATACTTCTTTAGTAATATCTCTTGGAAGAATAATTGATGTAGTTTCAAATTCTTGTGGTCTATCGAAACATACTATTTCATTATAGCCACCACAATAATC
>CAKVOF010000033.1 GCA_934778125.1 uncultured Clostridia bacterium | reverse complement strand
TGATACCTTGATTTATCAAGTAGTTGCGTTTAGCAACTTAAAATTTGGCTTGCCCAAATTTTAACATCACATAGTTTTTATTAAATTGCGAAAATAACAATATAAAAGTGTAAGGATGTTAGTATCAAAATTATTCAAAATATTTCTATCATAAACTCTTTATCAAAAATAGTGTATTTCTCTAAACTTTTTTATAAAAAGGGTTGACATAGTTTGGTTGATTGTGCTAAAATGCTCTAATATGTGGTATTTTCGGGATTTATTGCTCCAAAAATACCTTAAGTCACTAATTTGGTTTGAAATTCGCTTAAAAACACTATATTTTGCTCACTTCTAACGCTTTATCTTTGGCTGTTTTTAAAATTCTCTAATTGGTTGTAATTAAGTTATAAAACTATAACCACGCAGATTGTTTTAATTTTTGGGTTCATTATTAAGGCGTTTCTACTTTTAGTTTGGTAGAATTTCATTTGGCTTTATTGTTTTTAAGTGATTTTAATACATACAACTTAATATTATCTTTAAATTTATGTGAAGGAGAGTATGCTTTGATGCTAAACGCGCAAGATATTAAAAAAGTGAAATATGGTAATAATGTTAGATACTCATTTTCTAAAGTAAAAGATGTGGAACCACCATATTTATTAGAAGTGCAAAAAAATTCTTACAAAAAATTTATTGAAGAAGGAATTGGGGAAGTTTTAAAAGAATTTTCACCTATTCAAGATTATAGTGGAAAAGCAGAAGTTTATTTCCTAGACTATTCTCTTGAGGAACAACCAAAACTTTCTAAAGCTGAAACAAAAAGAAAAGGTAGCCATTATACCGTTGCTTTAAAAGTTAAAGTTCGCCTTGTTATTAAAGAAACAGGAGAAATGATTGAATCAGAGGTTTTCCTAGGAGATGTGCCTTATATGACCGATCAAGCAACCTTTATTTTCAACGGAATTGAAAGGGTTGTTGTTTCTCAAATTGTTAGAAGCCCTAGTGTTTATTATTCAAAACATATTGATAAAACAGGTAGGGAACTTTTTGCTTGCGCCCTAAACCCAAAACGTGGTAGTTGGCTTGAAATTGAGCAACGTGATAAAGATCCAAACCAATTAAAGGTTTATCTAGATAAAGGTGGAAAAATTTCTTTAGGTATTTTCTTAAAATGTTTTGGATTAACTAGAGAACAAATTCTTGATGTTTTTGGCGATAACGAAATCATGAAAGCCACTCTTGATAAAGATGCCTATGAAACCCAACATGATGCCTTGGTTGAATTGAGTAAGAAAACTCGCCCAAGTGAAATTCCTAGTGCTGAAGCCACAAAACAATTTATTTTCTCTCAATTTTTCTCAAATCAATTCTATAATTTAGGTGATGTTGGTAGATATAAAGTTGATAAAAAATTAGCATTGGCTAATCGTTTGGTTGGCTTAACTGCTGGTGAAGATATTAAAGATAAAAAAGATGTTATTGTTAAAGCTGGCGAAGTTATTTCAAAAGAGAAAGCTTATCAAATCCAACATTTAGGAATTAATTCAGTTTGGGTTATGGCCGATGGCAAAAAGCATAAAATGTATGGTAATAACCGTGTTAAATTAAGTGAAGTTATTAAATGCAACGAAAAAGAACTAGGAATTAATCACCAAGTTTATTATCCAGTTCTTGCAGATATTTTAAAAGAATATAAAACCAAAGAAGAAAGATTAGAAGCAATTAAAGCAAATGCTGAAAATCTTGTTGGAACAACTATCACTATTGATGATATTTTAGCAACGGTTTCATATTTTTTGGATTTAACAGTTGGAATCGGATATGTTGATAATATCGACCACCTTTGCAATCGTAGATTAAAAGGTGCTGGTGAGTTGTTACAAGATGCTTTCAGAAGCGGAATGAACAAACTTTCAAACTCAGTTAAAGAAACATTGCAAAGCCATGATTTAACAGATATTACTCCATCTCAAGTTGTTAATGCTCGCCCAATCAATAGAGCATTTAAAGATTTCTTGGCTAGCCACCAATTATCTCAACTTATGGATGAAATGAACCCACTTAGCTCACTTGCTCAAAAGAGAAGATTAAGTGCGGTTGGCCCAGGTGGTATTAAGAAAGATAGAGCAACCGATGAAGTTCGTGATATTCACCATAGTCACTATGGAAGAATTTGCGTTATTGAAACACCAGAAGGTGGAAATATTGGTCTTATAAACTCACTTGCAGCCTTTGCTAGAGTTAACGATTATGGATTTATTGAAACCCCTTATAGAGTTGTTGATAAAGAAAAAGGTGTTGTAACAAACGAAATCGTTTATTTAATGGCAGATGAAGATGAAGGTTGCTATATTGCCCAAGCAATTGAGCCTATTGATGAAAAGGGTAAATTTATAAATGATAGAATTGTTTGCAGGTATATGGAAACTATTGTTGAAGTTGCTCCAGAGCAAGTTGACTATGTTGATGTGTCACCTCGCCAATTAGTATCAGTTCCAACATCTTTAATTCCTTTCCTTGGCAACGATGACACAGCCCGTGCGCTTATGGGTTCAAACATGCAACGCCAAGCTGTTCCTCTAATCACAACAGAAGCTCCAATTGTTGCAACAGGTATGGAACGTCAAGTAGCTTTAGATAACGGTGCTGTAATCGTTTCTAAAGAATCAGGTGTTGTTTCATATGTTGATGCAAATAGAGTTGAAGTTAAAAACGATAATGGCACAACCACCACATATGAACTAACAAAATTTTTAAAAACAAACCAAGAAAGCTGTATTAATGAAAAACCTATTGTTAAAACTGGTCAAAAAGTTAAGAAAGGGGACACTTTAGCTGATGGTTATTCAACTAATGGTGGTGAACTTGCTCTTGGTAAAAATATGCTTATAGCATTTATGAACTGGGAAGGTTATAACTACGAAGATGCTATTTTACTTAGCGAAAGATTAGTTAAAGAAGATGTTTACACATCTATCACATTAAAAGAAGAAGAAGTTAAATGCAGAACAACAAAACTAGGTGATGAAGAATTCACTCGTGATATTCCAAACCTTGGTGAAGATGTTCTTAAAAACCTTGATGAAAATGGTATCATTAGAATTGGTGCTGAAGTTAAGCCAGGTGATATTTTAGTTGGTAAAGTTACTCCAAAGGGTGAAACAGAACCAACTCCAGAAGAAAGATTACTAAGAGCTATCTTTGGTGAAAAAGCAAGAGATGTTAAAGATACTAGCCTTCGTGTTCCTCACGGAATTAGCGGTATTGTTGTTGATATTCAAGTGTTCTCAAGAAAGAATAAAGATGAGCTTGAAACTGGTGTTAACCAAATGGTTAAAGTAACTATTGCTCAAAAACGTAAGATTAGCGTTGGTGATAAAATGGCTGGTCGCCACGGAAACAAAGGTATCGTTTCGAGAATCCTTCCTGTTGAAGATATGCCTTTTATGGCAAACGGACAACCAATTGATATTGTTTTGAATCCACTAGGTATTCCTTCTCGTATGAACGTTGGTCAGGTTCTTGAAGTGCATTTAGGTTTAGTTGCTAAAGCGCTTGGAATCAAGATTGCAACTCCTGCGTTCGATGGGGTAACTGAGAATGATATCCAAACACTTCTTAAGGAAAACAATTTCCCTGAAAATGGTAAAATTCAATTGTTTGATGGAAGAACTGGAGAACCGTTCGAAAACCCAGTAACAGTTGGTTATATGTACTATATCAAACTAGAACATATGGTTAACGATAAAATGCACGCAAGATCAACTGGTCCTTATGCATACGTTACCCAACAACCTCTTGGCGGTAAGGCTATGTTTGGTGGCCAAAGATTCGGTGAAATGGAAGTTTGGGCACTTGAAGCTTATGGTGCAAGTAAATTATTGCAAGAAATGTTAACAATTAAATCAGATGACACTGAAGGGCGTTTGGCGAACTATAAAGCGATTGTTGAAGGAACTCAACTTCCAGAACCATCAATTCCAGAATCATTTAAAGTTTTGGTTAAGGAGTTGCAAGGTTTGGGATTGGATATAAGGCTTCTAACTGATCAAGGTAAAGAATTCACTTTAAGTGAGTTAAATCACGATACTGTTGAAACTTTTGCTGAAGCAACTAAGGGCAGAGAAGAAGTTAGTGAAGTTGAACTTGAATTTGATAACGATAAAAACTTAGAACAAGATCTTGAAGTTGATGATGATTTTGATAATATTTTTGATGAATCAGCACTATTTGATGATCTTGATGAAGAATAGGAGAGAGATATATGTTTGAATTAAACAATTTAGCAGCAATAAAAGTTGGAATTGCTTCTCCTGAAAAAATTAGGGAATGGAGCCACGGTGAGGTAACTAAGAGCGAAACTATTAATTATAGAACTCATAAGCCTGAAATGTCGGGGCTTCTTTGTGAAAGAATTTTCGGACCAAAGAAAAATTGGGAATGCCACTGTGGTAAATATAAGAGAATCCGCCATAAAGGCGTTATATGTGATAAATGTGGTGTTGAAGTAACTAAAAGTTCAGTGCGCCGTGAAAGAATGGGGCATATTGAATTAGCCACTCCAGTTTGCCATATATGGTATATGCAAAGTATTCCTTCAAGAATTGGTTTGCTTTTAGGTTTAAATAGTAAGCAACTTGAAAAAGTTGTTTACTATGTAAGCTTTATCGTTATTGATCCAGGCAAAACTGGCTTCCAAAAAATGCAACTAATTTCTGATAGTGAATATAGAGAAGCTATTGAAAAATTTGGTTACAACTCATTCAAAGCAGGAATGGGTGGTGAGGCAATAAAGGAATTATTGCAAGAAATTGACCTTGAAAAAGAATCAACCGATTTAAGAAATGCTATTAAAATCGCAAAAGGTCAAAAGAAAGTTAAATTAAGCAAAAAACTAGAAATTGTTGAAAGTCTAAGAAGAAGTGGTAATCGCCCAGAATGGATGGTTATGGATGTTGTTCCAGTTATTCCACCAGATTTAAGACCGATGATTCAACTTGATGGTGGTAGATTTGCAACAAGTGATATCAACGATTTATATAGAAGAATTATTAATAGAAATAATAGATTAAAGAAATTTATAAGCATTGGTGCTCCAGAAGTTATCATTCGTAACGAAAAAAGAATGCTTCAAGAAGCTGTTGATGCTTTGATTGAAAACGGTAAGCGTGGTAAAGCTGTTCAAGGGCCAAAACAAAGAGAATTGAAGAGTTTAACATCAAGTTTGAAAGGTAAGCAAGGAAGATTCCGTCAAAACTTACTAGGAAAAAGGGTGGATTATTCTGGTCGTTCAGTTATTGTTGTTGGTCCAGAACTAAAAATGTATCAATGTGGTCTTCCAAAGGAAATGGCTTTGGAATTATTCAAACCATTCATTATGAGAAAGTTAGTTGAAAGAAACCTTTCATTAAATTTCAAAACTGCAAAACGCGTTATCGAACGCCAAAAACCAGTTGTTTGGGATTTACTTGAAGAAGTTATTAAAGACCACCCAGTTCTATTGAACCGTGCGCCATCTCTTCATAGGCTTTCAATCCAAGCATTTGAACCAGTTTTGATTGAAGGTAGAGCAATAAGGCTTCACCCACTTGTTTGTGGTGGCTTCAACGCCGATTTTGATGGTGACCAGATGTCTGTTCACGTTCCACTAAGCCCAGAAGCAATCGCAGAAGCACGATTATTAATGCTTGCAAGTAATAACGTTTTGAAACCAGCTGATAGCTACCCAATTTGTACGCCAACCCAAGATATGGTATTAGGTTCATATTATCTAACCGTTATTAAGGAAGGGGCGAAAGGTGAAGGAAAAGTATTTAAAGATGAAGATGAAGCAATTTTAGCTTATCAAAGCGGTGTTGTTGAACTTCAAACTGCTATTCAAGTTAGAAGAACTGGAATGTTTGATGGTAAATTGGTAACAAGAAGAATTGCAACATCAGTTGGTAAAATCATTTTTAACCAAAAAATGCCTCAAAATATGGGATTTGTTGATAGAACTAATTACGACACATTCCTTAACTATGAAATTGATTTCTTAGTAACTAAGAAAATGCTTGATAAAATTATTAAACAATGTTTCAACACATTGGGCACAACAGCAACTGTTAAAATGCTTGATAATGTTAAAGAGTTGGGTTATAAGTATTCAACAATTGGTGCTGTAACAATTAATGTGTTTGATATGAAAATTCCAGAAGAGAAAGCTCAGATCGTTGCAGATGTTGAAAAACAAGTTGCAGAGAATGAGAAATTCTTTAAACGTGGTTTCATAACTGAAAATGAAAAGTTAGATAAAAACATCAAACTTTGGAACGAAGCTACTGATAAGATTAAAGGTATCGTTTTAAAGAAAATGGATATATTAAACCCAGTTAGAATGATGGCGGACTCAGGAGCCCGTGGTACTGTTGGGCAGGTCCTTCAGCTTTGCGGTATGCGTGGTATCATGGCAAACACATCTGGTAAAAAGGTTGATATTCCAGTTAAATCAAACTTTAGAAAAGGCTTAACACCACTTGAATACTTTATTTCAAGCCGTGGTGGTAGAAAAGGTCTTGCCGATAAAGTTCTTAAAACAGCCGACTCTGGTTACTTAACTCGTCGCCTTGAAGCAGTTGCTCAAGAAATTATTATTTCTGAAGATGATTGCTTTAAAAACCTTGGTCAAAAACCAAAGGGTATGGTTGTTTCTGCTATCACAAAAGATAGCACACCAGTTGCATCTTTACAACAAAGAATTATTGGTCGTGTTAATGTTAATGATATTATTAACCCAACAACAAAAGAAGTTATCGTTCCTGCCGACACTATGATTACAAAAGAAATGGCGGATGCTGTTGTTTCTGCTGGTGTTGATAGTGTTGAAATTAGAACAGTGCTTACTTGTAAGTGTAAACATGGCGTTTGTGCTAAATGTTATGGTAAAAATATGGCTAATAACGAGATGATTCCAATTGGTGAAGCAGTTGGTATCATAGCCGCTCAAAGTATCGGTGAGCCAGGTACTCAGTTAACAATGAAAACATTCCACACAGGTGGTGTTGCAACTGCTGCCGATATCACACAAGGTCTTCCAAGAGTTGCCGAGATTTTCGAAGCAAGAAAACCAAAAGGTGTTGCTGCTGTTAGTGAAGTTGCTGGTAAAGTTGTTGTTAAAGAAATTCAAGCAGCCAATAAAGAAGGCGGAAAATACTATGAAATCATAGTAAAAAACCCAGAAGGAGATGGTCATTACATTATTCCTTATGGCGTTGTTCTAAAAGTTAAAAATGGAGATATGGTTGAAGCCGGAACAGTTCTAACTGAAGGTTCAATCTATCCTAATGATTTATTGCGTACTCGCGGTGTTAAAGAAGTTGAAAATTACCTTCTTCGTGAAGTTTTGGCAACTTACTCATCTCAAGGTGTTGAATTAAATACAAAACACGTTGAAATAATCATTAAGCAAATGTTAAGAAACGTTAGAATTGAAGATTCAGGCTCAACAAATCTTCTTGCTGGAGATATTGTTGATTTCTATACTTATGAGGATGAAAACGAAAGAGTCCTTCAAGAAGGTGGAATTCCTGCAACAGCAAAACGCTTAGTTCAAGGAATCACAAAAGCATCTTTATCAAATCCTAGTTTCTTAGCTGCTGCATCATTCCAAGAAACTTCAAGAGTTTTAACTGATGCTTCTATCAAGGGTAAGGTTGACCACTTAGTATCATTAAAAGAAAACTTAATGATAGGTAAACAAATTCCAGCTGGAACAGGTTATAGCTTCATTAAGAAGGTTAACCCAGTTAGCGTTGATGATCAAATTGATGCTTATGGCGATCTTGATGAAAACACAGCTAGGTTATTTGAAGAAGAACAAGAAAATTAAGAATTTTAGCCGAATTACTATATGTTGATATGCACACTTGAACACATATCAACATATAGTTTTTTTATGTAAATTTTCTGTAAAATTTTTTAAAATAGTATTTACAAGTGCCTCACAATGTGCTATAATTCAATTGTTAAAACAACAAGGAGTTGAGTTTATGTCAATAGAAGGATTGCGTTCAAGAGATGAAAATGGAACTATTAAAGAAAGGCGAAATATCCAAGCAAAATTTATGAGCTTACTTGCTGCTAATGGTTATTCATGCGAAGAGAGAGCACAAATTGGTTGTTTTATAATGAGAAAAGATTTTGTTAGGCAAATGTTTATGTTTGATGTTTACGCTTGTTCTTCAATGTCAATTGCCAACACATATAATCAACTTGCAAATATGGGTATGGTTGCCACTTACTCACAATTATCAGATTTGCAAGCATTAAATCAAAAGGTATCAGTTGCTTTAGATAATAAAGTTAAATCAGCAAACTCAAATGCAGTTTCTAATGCTGAACTAAATAGGGGAGTTTCTTCATTAAGAAAAACATTGAGTGCTGTTAACGATAGAATTGTTGAAACTGCAGAAGGAACACCGGAGTATGATGTTTTAGTTAGTTCAACTGATATGCTTGGAAAAGTTGATTCAATTATCAGCCAATCAATCAAAGCAAACGCTGTGGAAGAAAAGGTAACAGTTTCTTCTGAAGAGTCAATTTTGGCATAATTTTTAGAATTCGAAAAAAAATATTTAATAAATTTGGTAATTTTTATTGCCAAATTTATTTTTTTAATAAAATTTCAAATAATAATTTTACAATAAAAATTTTTTATGTTATCATTTTAATGTTGAAAACTTGATTTTTTACTAAAATCAATAAAAATTTATTATTTAATGCATTTATATATCGGAGAAAGAATGAAAAAATTTATTTATCCTGCTGTTGTTTTTTATGATGAAGAAGTGAATGTGTATGCTTTATCTATCGATGATTTGGGAATAGTTGTTGAAGGTGAAAGCGTGGAAGAGGCTCATAAAAGAGGTGAGCAATTTTTATCTGCATATATTGAATGTGCTTTGAATAATGATTATGAAATCCCTGAACCAACTGAATTTGATGTTGTTTCTAGAAATAATCCTAAAGAAATTTGTGTTTTGGTTGAAGCAACTTTTAACGACAAGTTAAAACCAGTTTAATTATTAAATTTGCCTGATTTTTCAAATGTTTTAAATATTAAAAACTTCGTAAATTTAGGCTTTTTTTTATTTTGTTATAATTTAGAAAATATAAAAGCAAATATATTATACAAATTTAAAAAAAATGTTGACAACACTATCAAATTTTGCTAAACTACTTAGCGTATTATATAATGCCTTAAAAAGTTTTTTTTCGTGCTTGAATAAGTTTCTAAGGCGGGTAAGTTGATAAATTTGGTGTGAAAATTTTATGCTTATCTATCTCACAGTAATACAATTTTCTAAGTGCTATGTGAGAATAATTTGTGATTTGAATATGGGTTGATGTTCAAGTTGCTTTAAAATGAATCTTTTAGATTTACTAATGAAAACAATGTTTTCATAACAAATTTCAGGAGGAATTATAATGCCTACAATTAATCAATTAGTAAGATCTGGTAGAAAGAAAGTTGCTGTTAAGTCAACTGTTCCTATTCTTGATGAAAACCCTCAAAAAAGAGGTGTTTGCTTAAGTGTTACCACCACTTCTCCTAAAAAACCAAACTCTGCGTTAAGAAAAATTGCAAGAGTTAAACTATCTAATGGTCAAGAAGGTACCGTTTATATTCCGGGTGAAGGTCACAACCTTCAAGAGCACAGTGTTGTTCTTATCCGTGGTGGTAGAGTTCGTGACCTTCCAGGTGTTCGTTATCACATTATCCGTGGAACATTAGATGCAGCTGGTGTTGGTAAGAGAAAACAAAGCAGATCAAAATATGGCGCTAAACGCCCTAAGTAAACCATTAATTTGGTGAAATTTTAAATCACAAAATCTAATAAAGGAGGAAGGTTAAAGCAATTAACTTTGTTTTAAACCTTCGGCTATATAAATAATAGTCGTATTAATATTATGCCAAGAAGAGCAGGAGTACCTAAAAGAGATGTTTTGCCTGATCCAAAGTATAATAGTGTTGTTATAACAAAATTAATCAACCAAATTATGCTAGATGGTAAAAAGGCTATCGCTCAAAATATTGTTTATAAAGCATTTGATATTATCCAAGAAAAATTAGGTGTTGAACCAGATGAATATTTCTTTAAAGCTTTGGATAACTTAAAACCACTTCTTGAAACTAAATCAAGAAGAGTTGGTGGTTCAAACTATCAAGTGCCTCTAGAAGTTAAACCAGCAAGGCAACAAACACTTGCAATCCGTTGGTTAGTAACTTACACAAGAAAAAGAAATGAAAGAAGTATGGAAGAAAAACTTGCAGCCGAAATTATGGACGCATATAACAATGCAGGTGCATCATACAAAAAGAAAGACGAAGTGCATAGAATGGCTGAAAGTAATAAAGCATTCGCGCATTATCGTTGGTAATAATTAGGAGATCGATTTTATGCCTAGAAAAGTTGCGTTAGAAAAATTAAGAAACGTTGGAATTATGGCTCACATTGATGCCGGAAAAACAACAACAACCGAAAGAATTTTGTTTTACACTGGTAAAACTCATAAAATCGGTGAGGTTCACGAAGGCGCTGCCACAATGGACTGGATGGCTCAAGAGCAAGAACGTGGTATAACTATCACAAGTGCCGCAACAACTTGCTATTGGAAAGGTCATCAAATCAATATTATCGACACCCCAGGACACGTTGACTTCACAGCTGAAGTTGAAAGAAGCTTAAAAGTTCTAGATGGCTCAGTTGCAGTATTCAGCGCAAGGGAAGGTGTTCAACCACAAAGTGAAAAAGTTTGGCGTCAAGCTGATAAATACAAAGTTCCAAGAATGATATTCGTTAATAAAATGGATAGACCAGATAGCGATTTCTTCAGAGTTATGGATGGTATTAAAAATCGCCTTGGCTCAAACGCAGTTCCAATTCAAATTCCAATCGGCCAAGCTGAAACATTCAAAGGTGTTATTGACCTTATTGAACAAAAAGCTTATATTTATGAAAATGACCTTGGAACAGATATTAAAGTTACAGATATTCCAGAAGAGTATAAAGAACAAGCTCAAAAATATCGTGATAATTTAATTGAACAAGTTGCAGAGCAAGATGATGCATTAATGGAAAAGTTCTTCGCTGGTGAAGAATTAACAATTGATGAAATCAAACACGGAATCAGAAAGGGAACAATCGAAATGAAGATATTCCCAGCAACTTGTGGTAGTGCTCTTAGCAATAAGGGTGTTCAAAAATTACTAGATGCTATCGTTGAATATATGCCAGCTCCAACTGACATTGAATCAATTAAGGGAACAAAACCAAAAACTGGTGAAATTATTGCTCGTCATAGTTCAGATACTGAACCATTCGCAGGCTTAGCATTTAAGATTATGGCAGATCCGTTCGTTGGAAGATTAACATTCTTCAGAATTTACTCTGGTAAAATCACTGCAGGTACTTATGTTTATAATAGTTGCAAGGATAAGAAAGAAAGAGTTGGTAGATTAATTAGAATGCACGCTAATAATAGAGAAGAAATTGAAGAAGCATATGCTGGTGAAATTGTTGCTATTGTTGGTTTGAAAGATACAACCACAGGCGAAACACTATGCGATCAAGATAACCCAATTATCTTAGAAAGTATGGATTTCCCAGAGCCAGTTATTAAAGTTGCGATTGAACCAAAAACAAAGCAAAGCCAAGAAAAAATGATTCTTGCACTTGTTAAACTAGCGGAAGAAGATCCAACATTTAAAACATACACAGACCAAGAAACAGGCCAAACAATTATCGCTGGTATGGGTGAACTTCACCTTGAAATTATCGTTGATAGATTATTGAGAGAATTCAAAGTTGAAGCAAATGTTGGTGCACCTCAAGTTGCATATAGAGAAACAATCCGTAAGGAAGTTGAAGTTGAAGGTAAGTATATCAAACAATCTGGTGGTCGTGGTCAATATGGTGACTGCTGGGTTAGATTCACTCCTCTTCAACCAGGCGAAGGTTACAAATTTGAAAACAAAATTGTTGGTGGTGTTATTCCTAAAGAATACATTCCAGCAATTGATGCTGGTATCCAAGAAGCAAAACAAAATGGTGTGCTTGCTGGATACGAAACAGTTGACTTCAAAGCAACTGTGTTTGATGGTTCATTCCACGATGTTGACTCATCTGAAATGGCGTTCAAGATTGCAGGTTCTTTAGCATTTAAAGAAGGTTGCAAAAAGGCAGATCCAGTTATACTTGAACCAATTATGAAGGTTGAAGTTGAAATGCCTGATGAATATCTTGGTGATGTTATGGGTAATATCAATAGAAGACGTGGTATCCTAAACGGAACTGAGGTCAAAAATGGGTTACAAGTTATCAATGCTATAATCCCACTAGGAGAAATGTTCGGTTATGCAACAGATCTTCGCGGATTAACTCAAGGCAGAGGTACTTTTAATATGGAATTTTCACATTATGCGGAAGTTCCGAAAAATATTGCCGATAAAGTTATTGGCGATAGAAAAAATTAAAATATTTTTAAGGAGAATTTAAAAATGGCAAAAGCAAAGTTTGAAAGAACTAAACCACACGTAAACGTTGGTACCATTGGCCACGTTGACCACGGTAAAACAACTTTAACAGCTGCTATCACAATCACTCAAGCTGCTAAAGGTAAAGCATTAGCAATGGATTACAGTGCTATTGATAAAGCACCAGAGGAAAGACAAAGAGGTATCACAATCAATACTGCTCACGTTGAATACGAAACAGATAAAAGACACTATGCTCACGTTGACTGCCCAGGACACGCTGACTATGTTAAAAATATGATTACTGGTGCTGCTCAAATGGATGGTGCTATCCTAGTTGTTGCTGCAACTGATGGTCCAATGCCTCAAACAAGAGAACATATCCTTCTTGCTCGTCAAGTAGGCGTTCCATACATC
>CAKVOF010000032.1 GCA_934778125.1 uncultured Clostridia bacterium | reverse complement strand
ATCACAAAGATAGATATCAACATAGTCCTTTAGCATTAAAATAGTTTCTGGTTTTTCGTAGCCATTTGAATTCCAAACTATCGGAATATTTGGTTTGTAAATTTTTAGAGCTTCTATTATTTGAGAAGTGTATTGAGTAGGGGAAACTAAATTGATATTGGAAACTTTTTTCTTTTCCAAATCCTTGAAAATATTCACTAAGTCTGATATTTCGTATTCTTTTCCGAACCCTTTTGAACTTATCTCATAATTTTGGCAAAAAATACATTTTAAATTGCAATTAGAAAAAAATATGGCACCGCTACCATTTTCACCCGAAATAATTGGTTCTTCCCAAAAATGTCTCATAACCTTTGCTATTTTGATTTTATTAGTGGAAGAGCAATATCCCATCTTATTTATTCTATCTATTTTGCAATTCCTAGGGCAAATATCACATAAATTTTTCATATTTTTATTGTAATATTTAAAGTTAAAAATGTAAATATAATTATAAAAAAAAATTAAAATAGAATTTAAAATAAAAAAATTTTGTAATTTTACTTAAAAATTTAATATATTTTTTTTATAAAACAAATAAAATTTTTTATTTACAAATTGTTTTTTTTGAAGTGCTTAAATTCAAAAAACTAAAAATTTTATACAATTTTATACAATTTACAACAATTCTATACATTTAGGGTGAACTTTTTTTATAAAAAGTCACATAAATTTGCAAAAAGTTATTTACACAACTCAACTTTTTTTGTTAGTCTTGTAAGCGTGTTAAGTTTAATTGAAAAGGAGAAGAAAATGGACAAGACAACATTTCTAGTTTTAGAGCAAGATGAAAAAAATGGAAAGGAGTTGGAAAAGATTTTATCGAAAGAAGAAAGTTTTGTTGTTGATAAAATCTTCACTGATGCTGATAAGGCATTAGACTATCTTAAGTACAACAAGGTGGATGTTGTGCTAACAGAGATAGTGTTAAAAGGAACCGATGGATTAACATTTGTGGAGAACCTAAAGAAGATGAATATCGATTCAAACACTAAGGTTGTGGTCGAAACTCATTTAAGTGGGGATGGGTTTGTTCAACGTGCATTTAATATCGGTGTTGATTACTACATAATTAAGCCATATGATTCAAATGTTATTATTCAAAGAATTAAAGATTTATTAAGTGATGGTGAGTCAAGCAAAAAAGATCTTATGAGAAAGGACAATAACATTCAGCCAACACCTCACAGTGTTTCATCAATCAAAAACAAACAACTTGAGTTAAAGATAACTAATATCTTTATAACTGTTGGAATTCCAGCGCACATTAAGGGTTATCAATTCTTAAGGGAAGCTATTAAAATGGCAATTGAAAATCCAGAAATCATTAATAGCATAACTAAAAAACTTTATCCTAGCATAGCAGAAAGATTTGAAACAAGTGCAAGTAAAGTTGAAAGAGCCATTCGCCATGCAATTGAAGTTGCTTGGAATCGGGGTAAAATTGAAAACATAAATAATTTATTTGGTATAAAAGTTTATGGAAACAATGAAAAACCAACCAATGGTGAATTTATTGCTTTAGTTGCCGATAAAATGCTTATTGAAGGTGCTTAAAAGTATCACATTTTTATCTTAAATTTTCATATAGAATATGTATGGAAAGTTTCACATCTTATGAAATTAATAAAGAAAATTTATTATTCAATGTTAATAAGGTTCAACGAATAATTCCGCGGAATTGCTTATTATGTTCCGTTGTGAAAGCTGATGCATATGGGTTGGGAATGGAAGCTATTAGTGGGATTATAGATAAGTATGTTGATTATTTTGCAGTTGCAAATATCAATGAAGCCAAAACGTTAAGAAAGTGTACTCAAAAAAAGATTTTAATACTATCCCCAATAGTATTAGACAATCTTGATTGGTGTGTTAAAAACAATATAGAGCTCACCGTGTCTTCATTATCACAAGCACAGTATATTGTTAAAAACACGAGTAAAAAAGTAAAGATACATATAAAAATAAACACTGGTTTAAATAGGTACGGATTTTCAAGTGTCAGGGAATTAAAACAGGCTTTAATATATCTAAAAAATTGTGAAAATGTTGAAATTGTCGGGGTATTTACTCATTTCGCAACCAAAAATGAGTGTGTTGAGTTTATTGATAAGCAATTTAAAAAGTTTAAAGAAGTGTTAAAATTGTGTAAATTAAATAATGCAATAATACACTGTGCAAGCAGTTATCAAACTACTAATTTAACTAAGTATTATTGCGATATGGTGCGGATTGGAATTTCACTTTATGGGTTGACCAGAAATGCAAAGTCTTTAGGGTTTAAGCCTGTTTTGGAAATTAAGAGTTTAATCACGGAAATTCATGATATTAAAGCTGGTGAATCTGTTGGCTATTCAAGAACATTTATTGCTAAAAAAGCAATGAAAATTGGAGTTGTTCCAGTTGGGTATGCAGATGGATTTGCGGGAAAGTTGGGAAATAATTTTAGTGTTTTGGTTAATGATAAGTGGTGTAAAGTGGTGGGAAAAGTTGGAATGGATTGCTTTATGGTTGATTTAAGCAACTGTGGCAATGTATATGTTGGTAGTCAGGTTGTTTTGCTAGGGAGAGCAGAACAAAAAACTATCACTTTGCAACATTATGCGAAAGTCCTAAAAATAAGTGAGTATGAAGTTTTGTTAAGTATGAAAAGTAAAAGAATGGAAACAATAATTGTTTAATTAAAATCTTTTACCGGAAACAATCCAATTTTATTGGATTGTTTTTTGTTTTGTCCACAAAGAAAATAAGTTAAAATAATAATTAAATCTCTCAAGTCAATTATTATTTGCTAAAAAGTTAAAATGTGTGCTATCATAACCATATGAGAGTAATTGCAGGAAAGTATAAATCATTAAAACTTAATAGTTTTGAAAGCGATGAAATAAGGCCAACCACAGATAAGGTTAAAGAGGCGGTGTTTAGTAAAATCCAATTTCAATTAAGAAATGCAAAATTTTTAGATTTATTTGGTGGCACAGGTGCTATTGGAATTGAAGCAACTAGTAGAGGGGCTGATGTTTATGTTTGTGATAAAAGTTCTAAAAGTTGTGCCATTATTAAAGATAATTATAAAAGAATAAATATTGAACCCAAACTAATCAACTGTGATTACATTAGAGCTATTGATAGATTTCAAAACCTAGGTATTAGATTTGACATTTGTTATTTAGATCCACCATACCACACATCTTTTGGAGTAGATGCAATTAATAGAATAGTGGATGGAAACATATTAAATAAAAACGGGCTTATAATATATGAGCATTTAAGAGAGTTGCCATATAGTGCTGGTGATAAGGTGGAAGTTGTGACTAGAAAGGATTATGGCACGATTTCGGTGGAATATTTAAAGGTTAGAAACGATGTTTAAAGTAATAAATGTTAAAGAGAATCAACCAGAGTGTGAGTATGCTATTTTTTTAGTCGAAAAAGAGATTGAATGTGCTCCAAAAGAAGATATTGATGTGTTAATAGTTATTCACGGATATGGTTCTCATGGCGTGGGCGGTACTATTAAAAATGAAGTTAGAATAAAACTAAAAGAGTTGAAGTCAAATGGAAAAATAAGAGATTTTATTCCGGGAGAAATGTGGTCTGATTTGAACGAGTCAAAACGCGAGATAACGCAAAAATATCCAAACTTAAGCATTAATAGTCAACTAGTAAATCTAAATTCAGGAATAACAATTGTTAAATTGTTTTAAAATCACCACCTAAGTTTTATTATGTTTTAACATTAATATAAAATATTATTTATTTTTAATATGATAGTTGACAATAGTTGTTTTTTATGATAAAATTCGCATTGTACCACATAAAATGGGCAACTAAGTATTTTTTTAAAATCGCCTTTGTTTAGTGAGTCTGGTTAGAGGAGGGAATAAGATGTACGCTATAATTCAAACAGGTGGCAAACAATATAAAGTTTCTGAAAACGATGTTGTTAAAGTTGAGAAATTAAATGCTCAAGTTGGCGACAAAGTTACTTTAGATGTTGTTATGCTTGTTAACGATAATGAAGTTGTTTGTGGAAATCCGCTTGTTCAAGGAAAAACTGTTGAAGCAGAAGTTGTTGAGCAAGGAAAAGAAGATAAAATCGTTGTTTTCAAATATAAAGCTAAGAAAAATTATAGAAGAAAGCAAGGTCACAGACAACCATACACAGCATTAAAAATTGTTACTATTAAATAGTGAGAAATTATGACTAATATAATTTTTTATAAAAACAACCTTGGTGATTATATAGGTTTTGAATGTTCTGGGCACACTGGATTTGGTGAATATGGAAACGATATTCTTTGTGCAAGTGTTTCGGCAATTGCTCAAACTGCGGTGCTAGGAGTTCAAACCATAGTCGGGTTAAAAAAAACGATAGTAACAAAAAACGATGTTGACGGTTACTTAAAGCTTGAAATATCTAAAAATATTTCCTCAGGTTTATTAGAAAAATGTTCTATAATAGTAGAAACAGCTTATCTTGGATTAAAGGATTTGGAAAGTGGATATTCAAGTTACATTAAAATAGAGGAGAAAAGGTAATGTTTATTAATATTCAACTGTTTGCTCACAAAAAAGGTCAAGGAACAAGTAAGAACGGTCGTGATAGTGAAAGCAAAAGGCTTGGTGTTAAAAGAGCTGATGGCCAAAAAGTTACTGCTGGTTCAATATTGATTCGCCAACGCGGAACTAAAGTTAACCCAGGAACTAATGTTGGTTGCGGAAAAGACCACACTTTATATGCCCTAAAAGATGGGGTTGTTAAATTTGAACAAGCATCAAAAACTAAGAAAAAAGTGAGCGTTTTATAATATAAAAGGTTAGGTTTACAAGTGTATTTGCTTGTAAACCTTTTATTATTTTATGGTAGATTTTAAAGAGATAAATGGTGGATTAGAAGTTAAAAATAATGATGATTTTAATATGAAGCATATTTTAGAGTGTGGGCAACTCTTTCGTTTTGAAAAAACGAGTTTTGGCTACTTAATATATGCTAAAAACCAAAAAGTGGAAGTTTATTGTCAAAAAGCCACAACAAAAATTTTTTGTAAAGATGTAAATTTTATTAAAAAATACTTTGATTTTGATTGTGATTATGCTAGAATAAAGGGCGAACTAAGTAGTAAGTTCGCTTTAGATGATGCCATTAAATTTGGTCATGGAATTAGAATTTTAAACTCTGATCCTTTGGAAATGATAATATCTTTTATTATTTCAGCAAATAATAATATTCCACGGATTAAAAAAATTATTAATTCAATTTGTAAAATGTGTGGCTCATATTGTGAAACCTATTATGCTTTCCCAACATTAACTCAATTGGAAACCCTATCTGAAAATGATTTTAGGGCTATTGGATGTGGTTATAGATCACCATATTTAGTTGAAGCAATTAAGCAATTAAAATGCATTGATATTAATGTAATTAAAAATATGCCAACTAGTTTAGCTAGGAATGAGTTGTTAAAACTTAAAGGTGTTGGAAGAAAAGTTGCTGATTGTATTTTACTTTTTGGCTTTCATAAAACTGATGTGTTTCCGGCCGATGTTTGGATAGTTAAGGTTTATAATGAATTAAATGGCACAAATTTACAAAAAACAAGTGCTAAAAAAATAAGCGAATGGTTTGTTAATAAATTTGGTGAGTTATCAGGATTTGCTCAACAATATTTGTACTACGAAAGGATGTTTAGAAATAAGGAGATAAAATAATGGTTATTCAAAGTAAAAAAATTGCTCTTTTAGTGGACGTTGATAATGTGAGAATTGGTGGAGAAGCTTTTAACGAACTATATTCTAAATTAAGTGAGTTAGGAGATGTTGTTTATTGCAAGTTCTATGGTTATAACGATAGAAAGCATATTTATTTAAGTGATGCTATAGCTAAGTATGGTTATGAAACTGCACCATTTATGAGATTTAAGAAGAGATTTAGCCAATTAGATATTCGTTTGGTTGTTGATGCAATTAAATTAAACTACACAAAACCAGAAATCGATACGTTTTGTATTGTTGCCGGCGATGGTGATTTAATTCCTTGCCTTGTTGAATTAAAGAGTTGCGGTAAAACACTTATTGATGTTAACACATTATATCAAGAATTAAACTATCATATGTTTGATGCTCATATCAATTTGATGAGTTTATCAAAATCAGTTGAAGTTTATATTCCAAAAACTCGTAAAAAAACAGAAGGGAAATCATCTTCAGATACTAAGTCTTCATCAACAAAGAAATCGGTTAAAACAACAACTACTAAAACTGAAGAATATATTCAAACTCCACAACAATCAGTTAGTGAAAATAATTCAAGATATAATGAACCTGAAGAAGCTGATGAAAGCAGTTTAGCGGCAAATGAAGAATTGAGTGAAGCTTTAAGAGATATCACAACAAGATATGGCGAGTTAGACTTCTCAAATGATTCAGATATGGATAAGAAAGTTAAATTAATTAGAGATATAGAAGTGTTAATTGAATCAGAAACTTCTAAGGGCGAAGGATTGGAAAGTCCAAATGCCGATGTTCGCCAAATCTTTATTGAATTACAAAACATTGTTGATGATATGAAAAACGCAATTTAATTAAAAAATTTTGGTGCAGTGTAGCACCAATTTTTTTTTATAATTGCTTTAATTTATTATGAAATTTTTAATATTAATGATATAATATTATCGAAAAATGGAATACCTTAATTTAATGAATAAATCAAAATGCTGGTTTGTTTTATTTTTTTTGGAAGGTATTAATATGAGATTTTTATTAGCAAACACAGGTTTATATGTTGGGTTAATAATCGGAGTAATTTTATTAATTGCTCTAGGAATTTTTATTGGGCTTCTTCCTGTAAGCACGTATTTTAGGGCATTGCTATCAAATGCTCATCTTTTTCCGCATAAATTAATTGGGATGAGATTGCGTAAAATCAATTATAATAAATTAGTAGATAACTATATTGTTGCGAAAAAAGCTGGTGTTAATGTTGATATTAACGACTTAGAAACGCATTATATGGCTGGTGGTAATATTGATAAAGTTGTTGAAGCGCTAGTAACAGCGAAAGGTGCTAATATACCAATTAGTATATCAACTGCGAAAGCAATTGATTTAGCAAATAGAGATATATTAAAAGCTGTGCAAAGTTGTGTTACTCCTGTTGTTATAACAAGCCCAGCTACGTGTGCTGTTGCAAGAGATGGTATTGAACTTAAGGTTAAAGTTAGGGTTACTGTTAGAACAAATATTGAAAGGTTGATCGGTGGAGCCGGGGAAGACACAATTCTTGCTAGAATAGGTGAGGGCATAGTAACAACTGTGGGATCGGCAAACACGCATTCGCAAGTTTTAGAAAATCCAGATATAATTAGTAAAACAATTTTTAAAATGGGATTAGATAAGGGAACGGCTTTTGATATAATCTCAATTGATATTGCCGATGTTGATGTTGGCAAAAACATTGGTGCAAAACTTCTAGCTGAAAGGGCTGATGCTGATATGCAAATAGCCAATTCCAAAGCTGAGGAAAGAAGAGCAATGGCAATAGCTATTGAACAAGAAATGAGAGCTAAAACCCAAGAAATGAGAGCAAGGCTTGTTGATGCTGAGTCTGAGGTTCCAAAGGCAATAAGCGTGGCGTTTAGATCAGGCCAATTAGGCGTTATGGATTATTATAGAATGCAAAACATAATTGCGGATACTTCTATGAGAAATTCACTAGGTGAAGGGAAAAAGATGGAAAATAATTAATAATTTTAAGGTGGAAATAATTTAAAGTTGGGAATTTTGGTGGAAAGTGTTTAGGTGGAAAAAATATTAAACACGAGGTATAAATAATGGTGAGTTATAGGTTTGAACTTACATTATTAATTATATTCTTAGCACTTTTAATTATCTTAAAATTAATTTTTAGGTTGTCTTCAGAGGGGAAAAAGGATGAACCAAAAAACGAAAAGGTAGAAAAGGTTAATGCGAAAGATGCAGATGATGCATTAAATATTACTAAAGCTGAGCCGATAACAACTTATATAGTTAATGATAAGTCTAATGTAGGGAAAAATAATTATAATAAAGATGCTGTGTTAGGAAATTATATGAATGATATTATGGTTATAAATGCGCCCAATCCTAACAAGTCAAGCATTGATGGTGAATTGATTGCTTTAGATAAAGATCTTGAGCAAAAAACTAAAGAAGTGAAAAGGGTTTATGAATTTAATGATAAAATTGTTGCTAAAAATGAGGACTTTGAAAATGCAAATTCAGATATATCTCAAAACGATTCAGCCATCATGGAAAATTTAGTGGAAATAGATTCGGGGAATACTAAAAATTCTAGGTTTATGAAAGAATATCGTGGATTGTCTAGAGAAATGAAAATATATCTAATTTCAAAAATTTTAGAGAGAAAAAGTGGAATGAGAGAGATGTAAAATACTAGTTACGGCTAGTATTTTTTTGTTGCGAAGTATTTAAATAAATTCTATTAGTTTTATTATGAGCATATAATTTTTTGAGGTGAAAATATGCAAGGCTATCTTGATGAATTGTCAAAAATTATTAAAATGCCAATCGATGAAATATATAAAGAATATAAAATTATTTATATAGGTGGAAAAGTTGTCGAAATTTTAAATTTTATTAAAATTCTTTGTTATTCTAATGAACAAATAGCATTAAAAGTAAAGAATAATGTTATTAATATTGAAGGCTCAAAATTAAACATTAAAGAGCTAAGTAAAAAAGATATAGTTGTTAGTGGCAACATAAATAAAATATATCTATCAAAGGAAATGATTGATGAAGAAAATCACCGATAATTCTATAATAAAAATTGAGACTTCTGGGCTTAATTTCGAAAGATTTTTAAATAATCTGATTCAAAATAACATTACAATATCAAATGTGAAAAAAGAAGACAATATCGTTGTTTTTGAAACAAGTAAAAGCAACCTGCAAATATTAAAAAAGTGTGACAAATATCGCGAATACAAAGTGATAAAAACAAACGGTTTGGTCCATTTTATTGAATTTATCAAAAAACGATTTGCAATTTTTATTGGGATAATCATTGCTATAATACTTTTTTTTGCTAGTCAAACATTTACTTTTTCCATTAATATAATGGGAGTTGAAACTATAAACAAAGAGTTGATATATGAAAAATTAAAAGCGTTTGGTGTTGAAAAGTATACAGTTGTTCATAGGGCAAATAGTGAAATTGAAGACTATTTACAAAATGAGATTGAACAAATAAGTATAGTTAGTGTTAATAAGGTTGGTACAACAATACTAATTAATATTAAAGAAAAGCTAGGTAATGTCCAGGAAGAAAAAGCTAATCTTATTGCACCAGAAAATATGTTAATAACAAACATTGAAGTTTTTTCTGGAACAACTAACGTGAAAGTTGGCGATGTTGTGAAAAAAGGTGATGTTTTGGTTTATGCATATATGTATGATGGAGCAGGAGAAATAGTCAATTGTGAACCGGTTGCCAATATTGATGCTGATTGTTGGTTTTCTCATACATATAATTTTAAAAACACTCAAATTGAGAAACATAAAACAGGCAAAACGCAGATTGTTGCAAATTATTTTTTAGGTAAAACGCCACTTACTAGCAATAAAAAAGAGTGCAAATTTGAGATGTTTGATGAATATGAAAAAACTTATTACATTTCTTCGTTTTTGCTTCCTATAAAAGTAAAAAAAATGATATACTCAGAATTAGAAGAAATAGAAGTGTCTCATAACTTCGAAGAAGAAAAAGAAAAAATAATCTCTTCGTGTTATGAAAATGCTTTAAATAAAGTGCCACAAAACTATGTAGTTATAAATGAAGATGTTGTTATAACACCAACATCAGATGGGTTTATAGTGGCAGTATACTTAAAATCAAATATTGAAATTAGGAGTTCAAATGATAAAAATTAACTTTAACAATAAAATGTTTACTAAAAAATATAGGCAGTGGGTTGAGAGGTGCTATGCTAGCGCAGTCAAAACTTTAAAAATTGATAAAATTCCACTTGAAGTAAACATTGCATTTATTGGAAAAGCTCAAATAAAAAAATTGAACAACGAGTTTAGAAATACTGATAGGGTAACTGATGTTTTATCGTTTCCACAAATAATTGTTGAAGATGTTTCAAAACTGTGTGTTGAAAATTATCCGCATGATATTAATTTTGAAACAAATAATTTAATGCTCGGTGATTTATACATTTGTGTTAGTAAAGTTAAAAGCCAATCTGTTGAATATGGAACAGGTTTGGAAAGAGAGATGTGTTATATGGCAATTCACGGGCTATTGCATCTTTTAGGTTACGACCATATAGAACCAGAAGATAAAATCAAAATGCGAAAAATGGAAGAAAAAATTCTTGGCAAATTGCAAATAACAAGATAATTATTATTTTGAGTGAAAAAATAAATAGCAAGTGCTATTTATTTTTTTTGTATTATAATTGCTAAAATATTAAAATATAGTTATACTACTCTTAAGGAGAAAAATATGAGTTTTAAATCAGGATTTGTTGTTATTTTAGGAAAAGCTAATGCGGGAAAGAGTACACTGTTAAATACTATTATAAAAGAAAAAGTTGCAATTGTGTCGCCCAAGCCACAAACAACTAGAAATAAAATATTAGGTATATTGAATGAGCCCGATTGTCAAATAATTTTTATAGACACACCTGGAATGCATAAATCTAAAAACAAGTTGGATGAATATATGCAAAAAAGTATCAACAATGCAAAACAAGATGTTGATGTGGTAGTTTTAATGGTAGATGGGAGTAAAAACTTTCGCCAAGATGATATCGATTTAATAAATTCATTTGATAGGGAAGATGTTAAAACAATTTTAGTTATAAGTAAAATAGATGAAAGTTCTTTTGAAAAATTGTATCCAAAACTACAGCAATTTAATGAATTAAAGTATATTAAGGATATTATTCCAATTTCTTCATATAAAAATAAAAATATTGATGTTTTAGTCCAAAAAATTAAGGAATACTTGCCAGAGGGTGTGAAATATTTTGATGATGATGTGTACACTGATAAATCGGTTAAATTTTTAGTTGCAGAGATAATTCGCGAAAAAATTCTTTGGTTATTGCAAGATGAAGTTCCTCATGGAGTTGCTATTGATATACTTAAATTTAATGAGGGTGAGAATAGAGCTGAAATATCAGCTGATATTATTTGCGAAAAGCAAAGCCATAAAGCAATTATAATAGGAAAAAATGGGGCTAAAATTAAGGAAATTGGCACAAAAAGTAGGCTTGAAATAGAGAAACTACTAGATAAAAAAGTTAATTTGGATTTATTTGTGAAAGTGCGTGAAGATTGGCGAGATAATAACAGTTATGTTAAAGATTTGGGCTACGATATAAAACTAAGTGAGTAATGGAAGATTATAAAATAACAGGTATTGTTCTAAATTCAATAGATATTAATGAAAATGACAAATTGGTCACGATTTTTTCGTTAGAATTTGGGAAAGTTAAGGCAAAACTTAAGGGTGTTAAGTCTAGCAAAGCTAAACTAAAATACGCTGGTCAGCCATTTTGCTTTGCTGAGTTTGTGTTGCAAAAAACTGGTGAGTATTTTATTGTTACATCGGTAAATTTGATAGATTGTTTTTATGATTTAACATCTGATTATGATATATTTTGTAATGCATCAATAATGTTAAAAATATCAAATTTTATTTTAAAGCCAGCTATAGTTTCTGAAGAATATTTTTTGGCATTAATAAAGTGTTTGAAATTTTTAGCATATGATAATTTAAATTATAAGCAAGTGCTTTTAAAATTTTTCTTTAAGACTTTAGAATTTTGCGGTTTAAATCATAACACATCGGCCTGTTCAAATTGTGGAAAAACAATATATAACAATTGCTATTTAAGTTTAAAAAACGGAAGTGTGCTGTGTGATGATTGTTCTAATTTAAACTTAGATGTGTTATTAACAAAGCAAGAAGTAGGATTTGTTTCACTGATTACAAACTGCAATATTGATAAACTAGCATCAATTAAAACTCCAGAAAATGTGCTTACTAACTTATTTTCATATTACTCTAAAGTTATTGAAGCATCACTTGAAATTAGTTTGAGATAAAATGTTGTGAGGTAAAATGTAAGGAAATAAGTGATCTTTTAATGTTCAAATTTATATGTTAAATTGCCTCAAATAGTGAGCCGTTTTAAGAATTTATTAGTAAAAATATAACACAATAAGGCGATAAATTAATCACCTTATTTTTTTAATTGTGATTTGTAAAAAAATTGTAAAATATTGATTTATTAGTTGCCAAAGTTCGCCAATAAATATATAATAACAATTGTTAAATAATAAATTAGGAGAAAAACAAATGGCAAAAAAATATGTTTATTTATTTAAAGAGGGCAATGCCACAATGAGAAATTTGCTTGGTGGTAAAGGCGCTAACCTTGCTCAAATGACAAGAATTGGCCTACCTGTTCCTCAAGGTTTCACTATCACAACAGAAGCCTGCAATAAGTACTATGAAGATGGCGAAAAACTATCTAATGATGTTCAAGCACAAATCTTTACAGCACTTGCTAAAACTGAGAAAATCACAGGAAAAACTCTTGGTGATGTTAAGAACCCATTGTTAGTATCAGTTAGATCTGGTGCTCGTGCTAGTATGCCTGGTATGATGGATACAATTCTTAACTTAGGTATCAACGATAAAGTTGTTGAAGGCTTGGCAGAATTAACAGGCAATAGAAGATTTGCTTACGATAGTTATAGAAGATTTATTCAAATGTTCTCAGATGTTGTTATGGAAATCGATAGATTAAACTTTGAAGCTGAAATGGATAAAATCAAAGAGGCTAAAGGTTACACAAAAGATACCGATTTAACAGAAGAAGATTTAGTTGTTCTTGTTAAGAAATTCAAAGAAGTTTATAAGAAACACAAAAAAGTTGAATTCCCACAAGATCCAATGGAACAATTAATGGAAGCTGTTAAAGCTGTGTTTAGAAGCTGGAACAACGATAGAGCTATCACATACAGAAGAATGAATGATATCCCAAGTGCTTGGGGTACTGCTGTTAACGTTCAATGTATGGTATTTGGTAATATGGGAGAAGATTCAGGCACAGGCGTTGCTTTCACAAGAAACCCTGCAACTGGAGAAAATGAAGTGTTTGGTGAATACTTAATGAACGCTCAAGGTGAGGACGTTGTTGCTGGTATCAGAACTCCAAGCCCAATTAAAGACCTTGAAACTCAAAACCCTGATGTTTATCGCCAATTTAAAGAAATTTGCGCTAAACTTGAAGGCTTCTATAAAGATATGCAAGATATGGAATTTACTATTGAAAAAGGTAAATTATATATGCTTCAAACAAGAAATGGTAAGAGAACAGCTCCAGCTGCTTTGAGAATTGCTATTGATCTTGTTAAAGAAAAGAAAATCTCTAAAAAAGAAGCTTTATTAAAAATTGATCCTAGAAGCTTAGATGGTTTGCTTCACCCAACATTCGTTGCTTCAGCAATCAAAAAAGCAAAGCCTGCTGCAAAGGGTTTGCCAGCTAGCCCAGGTGCTGGTTGTGGTGTTGTTGCTCTTAACCAAGAAGAAGCAATTAAATATGCTGAGAAGAAGATTCCAACAATCCTAGTTAGAAATGAAACAAGCCCAGAAGATATTGAAGGTATGGCAGTTTCTAAAGGCGTTTTAACTGCAACTGGTGGTATGACATCTCACGCAGCCGTTGTTGCTCGTGGTATGGGAACAGCTTGCGTTGCTGGTTGCTCAGAATTAAAAGTTGATGAAGAAAAAGGTGTTATTTATATTGCTGGTAAAGAAGTTAAGCGCGGTGAATATATCTCAATAGATGGTTCAACTGGTAATGTTTATACTGAAAAAATTGAAACTGAAGAAGCAAAAATCACTGGTGACTTTGCAACAATTATGGAATGGGTTGATGAATATGCAAAACTTAAAGTTCGTGCAAATGCTGATACTGAAAGAGATGCAAAAAGAGCAGTTGAATTAGGTGCGGTTGGTATTGGTCTATGCAGAACTGAGCATATGTTTTTTGAAAAAGATAGAATTCCAGCTATTAGAGAAATGATTATTGCTGAAACAACTGAAGAAAGAGAAAAGGCTCTTGCTAAATTACTTCCAATGCAAAAGAGTGATTTCTATAAAATGTTTAAGGCTCTTGAAGGTCGTCCAATGACTGTTAGATACCTTGATCCACCTCTACACGAATTCCTTCCAAGCAAAGAAGAAGATATCGTTGCATTGGCTAAAGAATTAAAGAAAACTCCTGCTGACATCCATAGAGTTATTGATGAGCTTAAAGAATTTAACCCAATGATGGGATTCCGTGGTTGCCGTTTAGCAATCGTTATGCCAGAAATTGCAAGAATGCAAACTGAAGCTGTTATCGGTGCTGCAATTGATTGCGTAAAAGAAGGCTTAAATGTTGAACCAGAAATTATGATTCCACTTGTTGGTGATGTTAAAGAATTAAAGTATGTTAAAAACATTGTTGTTGAAACTGCTGATAAATTAATTGCCAAAGCAAGAGTTAATATGAAATATACTGTTGGAACAATGATTGAAATTCCAAGAGCTGCTATTCTAGCTGATAGAATTGCTAAAGAAGCTGATTTCTTCTCATTTGGAACAAACGACTTAACTCAAATGACTTATGGTTTCAGTCGTGATGATGCTGGTAAGTTCTTAAAAGAATACTATGCGCGTGGTATCTTCGATACTGATCCATTTGCAAGAGTTGATGAAGATGGAGTTGGTTTCTTAATGAAGAATGCTATTAAGCTTGGTCGTCAAACAAAACCAGGTCTAAAATGTGGTATTTGCGGTGAACACGGTGGTGATCCAGAAAGCGTTACCTTTGCTCATTGTATTGGATTAAATTACGTAAGTTGCTC
>CAKVOF010000031.1 GCA_934778125.1 uncultured Clostridia bacterium | reverse complement strand
ATATAGATTCAAACAAATCTACGACTCATTTACTTCAAATATATACGGCGAATTCCTAAATACTAAAGAGGATTCAACCATAACGCTTGCCAAAGAACCATATTTCTTTGCACTAGATGATATAACAAAAATTGAAAATATTTTCACATATGTTTATAATAAGAAAGGTGAACCAGAACAATCTGGTCAACCCAATAATTTAGACGGTTACTCATATTTCTTCTTTAGAAAAATTGAAGATCCATCTAATTATTACTACTCGCTAACAAGTGATGATTTCACTTCAAACAACGGATTAAACAACCCATTCTTCACTGAGTCTAAAGCAGAAGAAACTCCAGAAACTCCATATGGAATTATAAATAACACTTATTATAAATTTAATTTCAGTGATTTTGAAATTAAAAAAGTGTTATTTGAATCAGACAATTATTATGAAATTATTGAAAGAGATGCTGCTGGAAACTATATGGTCTATGCAATTTATTTAACAAGCGAAAAAACCTACACGCTAGATTACTCAAGCGCCACACTTACAAATGAAACTGCAAAAGCAGGCTTAATCGATGGTGAGTTTAAAAACTCAATTGCAGTTAATGGTAAAGATTTGAAAATCACATCAAATGGAAATGATAAATACTTAAAAGCTTATATAACCTACACCTTCACTAATAACGAGGGAGATGGTTCTGAGAAAGTTTATTCAAACACATCTAGCCCAATCATACTAACTCACACTCCAACATCTGGCTTGATTAAAATTAATTTGAATGGTTGCGACTTAATAGAATACGCTTCATTAGAACTTAGCACTGAAGATGCTTCTGAGGATTTTTATAATCTAATTTCAACTAATTTAACAGATGGCATCCCACACAACGGAATCCTTGATAAAATTATTCAAAAATATGGCTCAACAGCCAACGACTTCATCTTCAAGATAACGTTAGTTGATAGAATCGGCGGACTTATTGATATTGAATATAAATATCCTGGCAAATTATTAAATGTTATATTCGAAGAATTATCCGATAGATTAAAGGTCACTATTCCAGAAGACAAAACCACTATCGCAACATATATCAAAAACTTTGAAATTATGGTTTATAAAGATGGAAAACTAAGTGATGAAATAATGTCTTTAGGTGATATGCTTAAAAATCCAGTTATACCAAACAATAAAGGCAAAAGTTTGGGTGGTGCAACTTATTATCTTGGAAGTGGTTCTTATGTTATAACAACCATTGATAACTTCGATAGAAAAAATGTTCAAAATTATGCATTTAATGTTGGAAAGGTTATTCAAAATGTTAATTTCACTGGTGCTACTGTTTATAAAGACTTAGTGAAACACACTGCTAAGCCAGTTGAGATTACCGTTGATAAATCTTTCTATAAAGTTTATATTTCGTATGAGTATAATCAAGAAAACAATCAAATAACTTATCAAAATATTAATTTAGATGAATTAAACCCTCTTGAACCTAATACTATTGAAAACGAACTAGGCCTAGACTTATTCACAATTTCATATTTGCCTGTTGGAGAAACTGGCGCAAGATACACCATCACTCCAATAGATAATAGGGTTACGAATATTTTAGTTCAATTCCAGTTGCTTAAAGACACCTCAACGCCAACAATATCTGGAATAATCACTAATGAAACGTTACTAGAAAACAATACAGACTATGAAATTTTCACATTATTTACTAAAATACCTGATTTAAAGGTAACAAACTTGAGCAACCGCAGGTTGCAAGTTGTGAATAACCAATCTTTCATCGAAGATATTAACCTTTCTATCGATGGCAATATAACTGAAGATAATAATTCTAATTATTTCAACCCTGTTTTAGTTATAAAATTCAAAGCCAAAGATAGTAACACAACAGATACCCTTTCTGCCGTATCATACACCACATCAACTCCAGGAACTTATGAGGTGTGTGTAACAAACGATTTAGGATACGTAAACAATGTTTTTACTTTCACGCGCGAAGCGGAAAATATTTCTTTATATTCTGTTTTTGCAGTTAACAAAACATCTGGAATCACAACAAAATTATTACCTTCAACAATTTACACAACAACTCAAAAAGTTGATTCTGCAACTTATCTTGTTTATCATTACTATGCTTTAAGCAACTATAGTTACTACACAAAAACTACTGTTGATGGAAAAACTAGTTTCTCTCCAGATGAAAGCACTAGTTCGGGATACATTAAAGTAATTTCAAACACCAATAACAACATAACAACCGTTATTGATAGCGCCACATCTGATGCGGGAACAATTGCAGATGGTAAATTTAATGCTAGAAGTGTTACGTATAAAGTAGTTGTTGGAAATGCTGATTCAACAAAAATTGTGAACTATTTTAAAATTCATTTTGTTAGCCCTATTTCAAACTTTACTTCATTTAAGATTGATGGCTTCGATATTAATGCTAATAAAATAAATAGTTCAAAAAGTGAAATCACACTTTCATTAAAAAATAGTTATAATTCTAATAACACAACCGATGCTGAATATTCAGGCAACTCAATCTACTTTGAATATTTCTACAACGGTGAAAGCATTGAAAGCGTGAATCCTAATTCAATAACAACTCCAGCAACTTTAAAACTTTCAGACACTGGCGTTTATAGAATTTATGTTAAAGATTTAGCGGGAAACACATTATCGTTCTCTGGCAAAGATTATATTGATATTTATTTAGTTAACCAAGTTGTTTACACAATAAATGAGAACGATCCAAATGAACCTAAAATCCCAATTAAAAATTATATTACAAACAAAAGCGTTGTTCTTAAACTTTACGACACACTTAATGGTGAAAAGCTATACACATTAAACGCTGACTCAATTGAAATATATAGAAATGGAACACAATTAACCGATGTTACGCAGTCCGCTCCAAACACATATACCTTCACAACCGCTGGTTCATATAAAGTTGTTGTTAAAGTTGTTGTTGGAAGTGAGCCTATCACAACAGAAATTCAATTCACAATTGTAAATGCAAATTATGCAATTCCATCTTTTAATATTTCATCAACCAAAAATTTTGAAGTTGTTAGAGTAAGAAAATACCCTCTTATTAGTGATGACACAAGATACACCGAAATTGTGGCACTAAGAGGCAAAACTTCTCTATGGCTATCAACAATTAGCGATGATGTTAAAAGTGAGCACGAAACTGGAAATGGGCTTTATTCAGTAACATTAAGATGGTATCATTTAGGAAGCAAACAGTTCTATGAATTCACATTTAAAGTTAGAATAAACGATGAAACGCCAACATTAACTGCAAATATTGACTTTGGAACATCAAGTAAAAAACCGATTGTTATTTCATATAACCCTGGCAAAATTTACGAACAAGTTGGCGAAGCATTCCTTGTTATTAATGGAAATACTATTGCAACAATCGACTCTAATTCAGTCAATGAATTAACTACCCACACCATCACAGTAACAGGTACTTATTGGATTTCTATAACCGACCCTGAAGGGAATGTGCTATCTTCATATAAGGTTATTAAGAAAACTCCTCTAAACACAACCGCAAAGATTCTTATAGTTGTTGCCGTTGTTGTTGCTGTGGGGCTAACAGTTGTGTTTATAATTATTAGAAGAAAAATTAGATTTAAATAAAAATAATTTGTTTTTAATATTTCAAAAAATTATAAACTAATAATAAAAAAGTTTCTCAAATCGCGAGAAACTTTTTTATACAAATTTTATTAAATTATATGTTTGTTTTAGTTTTCTTTAAACTATAATCATTTAATTTTATTAATAAACTATTTTAGAAAATAATCACTAAATTTTGGAACAATATCAAACACAACTATATCTTTAATGTGTTGTGGTAAAAATAATGATTCCACAGCTATAAGAGTTAATTTTCCATAAATAGTATTTTTGGCGGAATTAATTACCTTATTAAACCATAACAATGTTTGGGCACCAATTTTATCATCAATAAACTCTTTTTTAGCCATGTCGAGAATTTTAATCAATTCACCAATATTTGCCATAATAACAACTAAATTTTCACCCAACTCAACTCTTCGTTTGCAATTAACTAAAATTATGTTTGTTGCGTGAGCAATATATTTTTGTTCCATATCTATTGGCAAGTTATAAACAACTAAGTTTTCATCGCTTAAGAACTCATTGTTTTTATCTGAATTTATATTTATAAACACAACTTTTTTTGTTTTTGCAATAGATTTTGCAAATTCATATGCTTTTTCGGGAAGGAACTTTCTATTATCATATTCCACAAAGTAACTTCCGCCCTCTTTAATCTCAAAAGGCAAATCAAATATTGGTGCACACATTAACACTTCAGATACTTTTTTATGCTCCATTTCTTCAAATCTTGGCCTATCTGAAATTGGAGTTTTAACTCCGTTAATTTCTAGAACTTTAGAAATAACTATACCTCTTTCACCGAAACTCTTACCAACACATTTCACAAAATCACCCGACCTAAGCCCATATGAATGAACAACATATAGCGGAATTTTAATGTCACAATTTGTGCTTAAAACATTTTTATACACAACACCATAAGCTTCGAAATCTAAAGAAAAATAACCCTCCAAGATTTCTTGTTCGGCATTTGTGTTTTCATAAGCATTGGGAGAAGAAAAGGTATATATCATAGAATTTTGGCTTTTTTCAGCCAATAGATCTTTTATAACAATTGGATCATAGTATGCATGTGGATCAATTTTATATTGCATTGATCTATCTTCCAAATGAAGTGGTGGTCTACCAACTTTTGATCCATTCACATATGGTTCTTTTTTCCCTTGTGATATTTCTGTTAATTCGGCTATTATTTGACTTTTTGTTAAACTAGTTGGAGATTTCACGCCGTAATTTCTAGCAATATCTCTAAGCTCATGGATTCTATAGTTATTAAATTCCTTAAGTAATTCATCGCTCAAATATTTATCCATAAAAACTTTCCTATCAATGTTTTAACATAGTAGCCAGTTAAAGTCAATTTTTTTTTGAAAATAATCTTTTCATTTAGGATTCTTTAGTATCAATTTTAGCCTCAAAGTGCCAAATTGGTTTTCATATTATGTTTTCCCAACACACAAAATAAATATTCATTTAATTATTATTCACTTCAAAAACAATACCACTAAACTTTTTTCAGCCATTTAACATTTTGCAATTGATAAAAATTGAATTTATAAATATGATATTATTTAAAAAATAAACTTGAAAAAACTAAACTTATATGATAAAATTCAAACTATGAATTATATGCAAAAAATATTAAGCACGGTTAGGCGTGCTTGCGATGAATACAACTTAATTAGCGATGGCGATAGAATAGCTATTGGGGTTTCTGGCGGAAAAGATAGTTTGGCGCTAGTAAAAGCATTGAAACTATATTCAAATTTTGCACCCATTAAATTTGAAGTCGTTGCAATAACAATTGATATGTTCAACAAGGGCACCTTTGATGTGTTAAAGTCTTTTTTTGAAGAAATTGGTGTTGAATATCATATTATACCATCAAATATCTATGAAACAGTGTTTGAAATAAGAAAAGAGAAAAACCCTTGCTCACTTTGCAGTAAGCTTCGCCGAGGGATGCTTGTTTCTAAAGCAAAAGAACTCAAATGCAATAAATTGGCATTGGGGCATACTTCTGATGATATCACCCACACCTTTCTTCTAAGTTTGCTATATGAAGGAAGGTTAAGCACGATTTCGCCCAAAAGCTATCTAGATAGAAACGGTATGACCGTTATTCGCCCATTAATTTTAACTGAAGAAGAAATTATAATCAAAGAAATGGTGAACCTTCCAGTTATTAAAAGTTTATGCCCTGTTGATAAACATACAAAACGTGAGTATGTGAAAAAACTTCTAGACCGCATAAATGAAGAAGTGCCTATCGCTAAGGATAGAATATTTAGGGCTATTATTCACGATGAAAGCTATAACTTATTTAATAAATTTAGAGAGCAAATGGCCGAAATTGATAAATTAAATAATAACAAAATAGAGCAAAATAAATAAAAATAAGAAATTAAATTATTAAATTAACATAACTATTAAACACAATTAATATTACAATTTCCAATATAAATTTGATAACGAATTAAAAATGAAATTAAGAAGATTGTATTAAAACATATTAATTTAAAAGAGAATGAACCATTTAAATAATATAATTTAAAAAAATTCACTATTAGAAGTGAACCTTTAAAGGGTAACATTTCATATAGTGAGTTTTTTTAAATATTTATTCTTTGTTGCTTCTCCTCCACGCAAATGTTTTTCTTCAAAATTTTTATTTAATATTTCTTTAACTTCTTCATATAACCCTAAATTAATATTCTTTAACTTATTTGAAACATCATTATGAACCAAACTTTTACTATATCCAAAAACTTTAGCAGTTGCTCTTATCGTGGATTTATTCTCAACAATATAACTTGCTAAAACTTCCGGTCGGGAGAAATCAACTCTCATACTCGCCTCCAACATCAACTTTTTTAAATAAATATGTCGAAAATTGGTAGAATATGATTAAATTTGGTGTTTTTAAGCAAACAAACCCATAATAAACAATCTTATTCAAAAGGTTTTATTTATTTTTGACAATAAAAAGGTTAACTTCAGCATCAAAAAAACTTTAATAAATTAACCAAAAAAAACAACCGCTTAATTTAAATAAATTAAATTCGGTTGCTTTTAATTGTTATTTTTTTGAATTCTCGATTATTTTTGCGATATCGCCAACAGTTTTAATTTTAACAGCATCTTCATCGCTAACTGAAACCCCAAATTCATCTTCCAATGTCATCAATAATTCAACGACATCTAATGAATCAGCTCCTAAATCATCAACAATTTTGCTTGTTTCTGAAATTGTGTCTTCACTAATATTTAATTGCTCTGCTAATAATTTTTTAATTTTATCTATAGCCATGGTAAGCCCCCTTATTAGATTATGGCTATATTATATAGTAAAATACAAAAATAGTAAAGCAATTTGCAATCACATTGAAAATTTAGGTAATCTCTATAAAATCTTCTATTTGCTTGTTAATGTTAGATAATTTGATGGATCAACTTTTTTACCGCTTTTATCAAGCAAAGTTAAAGAGATATAATTGCCAATGTTTTGTTCGCGATTAGCCGTGTTTGAAGCAGTTCCTATTTTAGTTCCACTCTTAACTATGTCACCCTTTTTAACAAGCACATCTTCAGATAAAGAACCAATTTTACTTGTTAACCCGTTATCATGCTCAATAACCACAACTGTACCTTCTAAATAGTTAGAGTAAATGTCTTTCACAACCCCATCGTAAATTGCCATAGCACTAGTGTTGTTTGTTGCAATTAAATCCACACACATATGTGCTTCCCATTGCTTTAATGTTGAGTTCCAAACTAAATTTTCGTTATTGAAGTTCTTGTAAATAGTTGCATCTAGAAGCGGATTCGCAAACTCAACTGTCGCATTAACTGGTGTGTTTGGCGTTTTAATAATTTCTTTTTTCTCTCCAGCAACACTAGCAATAATTATCAAAGTTGCAAAAAATAACACACAAAGCCCAATTGCCAAATATAAGCCATATTTAGAAAAGAAATTTTTCACCCTTCCTCGTTTAATATTTTGTTCTATCATAAATCCTCCTTAATTTTATTTAATTCTTGACAAGTTGCAAGATTTTAAACATATTAAATTAAATTTTTAAAAACTATCTAAAATCAATGGATATCCAACTTTTATATTATTAGAAATTTCAGCTATTTGAAGATTAACTTTTTGGTTTTTAAGCCAAACAAATTTAGGTAAACACCACAAATAACAATCATATACCGAAATACCGCAAACATAATTATGCGAAACTATTTTTAGTTTGTTTTGGTTTATAAACTCTTTTGCCGACATGTTAGTTACCACCAAGGATTCACCCAAATACTTTTCACTTAACATATGTAAGTTATTCGATACGCTTTCCTTATCTATAATTTTTAAGTTACCGCACTCCAAATAGCTATCACTTTTAAACGAATCTAACGCATAAATCACTTCTTTTTCCTTGTCGTTATTAATGTAAATTGCATTTACCAATGTTGTTGTGTTGATAAAAAAGCTTAAAGTAATAATTAACAATATAAATATAAATAAAATAATCTTTGTTTTCATAATTTGATTATTGACACAAATAAGAATTAAATACTTATAATTCAACCATCATTTAAGAATAAACTCGCAATAGTTCTAATACTTTAAAATAGATAATAATTATATATAGATATACATTTATTTAAAGCAATCAAAGCTTTGATGCACTTTCATATAGTCTATAAAAATTAATCTAAATTAAAACAAAGGAGTTTATATGCAAAAAATAACTATCAATGAAGCACAAACAACCAACATTAACTCAACACTAACCCTAACAAATAGGAAAAAACTATCTCTAACAGGTGTTAGTGAAATTATTAGCTCAAACGACCAAAACATCTTCTTAAAAATTGGCACAACTAAAATGATTATAACAGGCAAAGATATTAATATAACAAAGCTTGATGTTACAAACGGACTATTAGAAGCAGAGGGAATTTTCGATTGTATGAAATACGACAAAAGCGGAAGCACTAGCTTATTCAAAAGGATTTTTAAATAATGATTGTTTCAAGTCAATCGATTCTATTTTTAAAATTTGCTTGTGCGGGCTTAATCTTTGCACTTGCAACCGAAATACTCAACATTTTTCTAACACTTTTAAACAAAAACAAAGTAATTCAATTTATTATTGATTTAATCTCTTGCATTTCTTTATCCTTTATTTATATCTATTTAATTAATACTCTTAATTATGGAGTTAGCCGAATTTATTTGCTTTCGGCTCTAGTTTTAGCAATTATACTTGAAAAAATAACTATTGGAAAATTGATTGCCAAATTTAATAATTGGTTGTATAATAAACTAAGAATTGGAAAAGAAAAATTTTTCAAAACAAAATTTGGAAAGTATTTAAGCAAATAAGGAGCGGTTATGAGCGAGAGGAAAGTTAAAGTTATAACAGTTATAACAATTATCATTGCTTTTATTTTGGCCTGCATTTTAATTTTCCAATTTGCAAGGCTCGCCACTCTTAACACAAGAAAAAGAGCATTAGAAAAAAGCTATCAAAACCTGCAAGAAAGTATTGAAACATATTCAAGCGAATTAAATTATTATAAAAATAGAGAGCAATATCTTCAAGACTACGCCCACGAAATTTTAAATTGGGCCAAAAATGGAGAAACTATATATAAAGCAAAATAAAAAACTCTTAAATCAAAGCGAACTTTTAGGTCCACTTGAAACTTAAGAGTTTTTTATTTTATAATATCTTTATCTATCAACGCAAACACGATAAAACTAAATAATGCCTTAGAATAATTTAGGGCAAAATTTATAAGAAGCAAATCATAAAATTAAATTTAACAAACAACTCCTCATCTACTAGCAACAAAAAGTTTGAATTGATTATAAATATAATTGTAATTTTTTGGAATATTTTAAAAAAAATAATAAATATATCTTGACATACTAATTAAAATAGTGTATCATTCTTAAGTCGATTTAATAATTATGGCGGCGTAGCTTAGTTGGTTATAGCGTTCGGTTCATACCCGAAAGGTCATAGGTTCGAATCCCATCGCCGCTACCAATTTCTATGCCAAATCTGAATATGGTCCCATGGTCAAGTGGTTAAGACACTACCCTTTCACGGTGGCGACAGGGGTTCGAATCCCCTTGGGACTACCAATTTTACTATATGTTGTGTTTTCCAGACTAATTCAACACAATATATTGATTGAAAGTGCTAAAATATTAGCACTTTTTTTGTTTCTGAGTATAAAATGAGTATAATTTTTCCGTCTTAAGTCATTGTTATAACTATAATTGAAAAACATTATTGAAAACACTATCAACCTGTAATGTTAGTTTATTACTAAAAAACAAAAGAAGCCTTTTAACAAGACTTCTTTTTCTATTGGTAGCGGGGGTAGGACTTGAACCTACGGCCTTTGGGTTATGAGCCCAACGAGCTTCCATCTGCTCCACCCCGCGATATATTTTATATATTACCATATATTATATGAAAAAGTCAACCCTTTTATGATAAAAAACAAACATAAAACTATTAAATTAACTGCAAATTGAGAAAAAATACTAAAAATAGCTTTTAATCAAATTGTTAAGTTTAACTATTGTTTGCAAAATTAAGAAATATAATATATACTAAGACTATTAAAATGTGTTTGTTATCACAACACACTTTTGGAGGCGTTCATTGAATACCAAAACATTAAAGGGAATATTGCTTTATAGTTTAATAATCATACTTGTTGTTGCCGTTGTGTTTGTTCTTGTGGTTGCAATAATGTTCATTTTCCCAAACCTTAAATTATTTGGCTATGGAATGATCATAAGAAACGAAAAAATAGCAAACGATAATTTTGTTGCAATTTCCGATTCAAGTTTACCATACAATCTCGCAATAAATGTTGACAATTTTTCTCTAACCGTTAATGGTGTTGATTCGAATAATATTTCATATGTTATTCAAGATAGTGCATTTGGTGCTTCTAAAGTTTCAAACGCAAGTGTTGTTGGAGAAAAGGACACGAATTATTCAGCTATCACTTTAATTGAGCCTGTTGGAATTGTGTCTTACAAAAACTGTGCAATTACTGTTAATGTCCCAAAAAACTTAACATATAATTTAAGCGTTAAAAGTTCTAACGCAAATATATCTATTAATGAGCTTAAGCTGAATGATTTAAATGTTACAACAACCAACGGAAACTTTTATATCTCTCAATCAGAAACCGATGAATTAAATCTTAACTCCCTATTTATCACAACATCAACAGGAAACTTTGATTTTAGATCCAAATATAATACTGTTAATGTTTCAAATGGAACACAAATAAACTCAAACAAAGGCAACTTCTTTTTCAACACATTAAATAGTGATGTTAGTATAAATAGCAAAGATATTTACTTTGAAGCAAGTTACTTATACACAAAACAAAATGGTTTTGAAGCAAATGTTAAAAACATAGTTTTAAAAATCACTAAACTGCTTGATAGTAATTCATCTCAAAATTCAATTTTGACATCATCGGCTTCAATTGAAATTGATGAAGTAAAAGGAACAACAAGCATAAAATCATCAAATGGAAAAATCAGATTTGGCAAGATTCACGATAATTGCATTATTGATTCTCTTGAAGGCGATGTTTCAATCAATGAAGCACTTAAGTATATAAAAGTTAAAACGTCTAATGCAAACATTAATGTTAACTTATTTTATGGTATTGGAAACTTTGAAACAACAAAAAGCGGGAACATCACTTGCAATAGCATTTCCAAAAATGCTAATGATTTCACAACCATCACAACAAACTCTGGCAACATCACATTCACAACTGCAATCGCACCATTCAAAATTAAATCCGTTGGTAATTCCAGCATAAGCGTAAGTTTAAAAGACCTATATTATGCTTCAAGTGATGCCGATGTGAAAACTTATAAAATTGATGCTGAAAACTCGATATTAAGTGTTAACATAACAAATATGAAGCATTATATGTGTATGGCTAAAGGTGAAATTAATTCATCAAGCGGAGATATTAGGATAGCACCTTCAGAAACCCCTCAACTTTACCCTAAAACCGGCACTCCTAGTGTTCCTGAATCACGCCTTCCAATTTTAAAAGTTATTGGAAAAGAAATATTCTTTGCAACAATTAATGTTATTGCCTAAGTTTTCAGTTTTAATTTAAAAGTTCACTTTATAATTTTAATATTAAATATAAAAAAATTCAGTTAAATTTATTAACTGAATTTTTTGTTCAAATATTAATTATTCAAAAATAATTATTCAAGAATGTGAACTTTAAGCATATCGGTTTTTGTTGGTTTTCTGCTTCCTGAACCAAACAACACAACATCTCCGGGTTTTGCTATTTTATTGTTTATTAAGATTTCATTTGAAATATCAATTAAATCATCTGCCCTACCAATTCCATTAACCAAATATGGTTTAACGTTCCAAACTAACGCCAATTGATTGTATGTTTCAAAACTTGGAGTTAATGCAATAATAGGCACATTCGGATGAAGCCTACTAATAAATAATGCAGTATGTCCTGAGTCTGTGTAAACAACAATTGCTTTAACATCTTTAATCATAAAACTTGCTTGAACGCAAGCGATACTCATAACATCTTGAATGGCAGTTCCTTTATATTTAGCATTAAAAAAACAATCTTTATAATCAATAGACTTTTCTGTTTGTATTGCGATTTTTGCCATTGTGCTAACTGCCTCTTCAGGATACCTACCAATAGCCGATTCGCCTGAAAGCATAACAGCACTTGCACCTTCATAAACCGCATTAGCAACATCACTTGTTTCCGCACGGGTTGGCCTAATTGATTTTGTCATACTCTCAAGCATTTCTGTTGCGATTATAACAGTTTTACCCAACTCATTGCATTTTTGAATAATTTTCTTTTGATATCTTGGCACTTTTTCAAGCGGAATTTCAATTCCTAAATCACCTCTTGCAACCATAACACCATCAGAATATTCCACTATTTCATCTAGATTATCTAATGCAATTTTATTTTCAACTTTAGATATTATTTTAACATTTGAATTTCTATCTTTTATTAACTTCGAAATTTTTAATATATCTTCTTTTGAACTAACAAAACTTGCAGCAATATAATCAACTTCATTATCGATAGACCAAATCAAATCCGCTTTGTCTGTGTCGTTCAAATACTCCACACTTAGGTGAATATGAGGAAAACTCATCGACTTATGATCGCCAATTTCGCCCCCAGAAACCACTTTGCAAGTTAATGACTTATCATCTTTATCAACGCACTTAAAAGTAATTAAGCCATTGCATGCGGAAAATTTATTGCCGATTTTAACATCATCAAAGATTTCTTTTTGAGATATTGTGCACTTTGTTTCATCACCCACAATATTTTCTTTAAAGAATGTAAATGTTTGACCTTTTTTTAGTTTGGCTTTTCCATTTTCAAACACGCCCGTTCTTATTTCAGGGCCCTTTGTGTCCACCATAATCGCTAAGTCGGTTTTCATTTCAGTTCTAACTTTCTTAACTAATTCAACTAATTTAATCAAACTATCTTTATTAGAGTGGCTTAGATTTATTCTTGCAACATTCATTCCGTTCAACACCATTTGCCTTAATGTTTTCACATTATCGCAAGCAGGCCCTAGCGTGGCAATTATTTTTGTTTTTTTCATTTTTCCTTCCCCTTACTCTTTGGTTTAAAAAATATCTTCAATATCACTTCCAACTTCTTCTGCCATAACTTCTTCAGCCCCGTTATTATCACTAGATTTTTCAATAGGTGCGGTTTTTTCCAAACTTTGTTTTTCTGCATCAGAATTAAAGTTAACAAACGATGTGGTGTTTCCAATCCATTTTAAGTAAATTGTATCTGTTGGACCATTTCTGTGCTTTGCCACAATAAGTTCTGCTGGAGCATTTTTATCTTTGCTGTCGTTATACATATCTGGTCTATAAACAAACATAACAATATCGGCATCTTGCTCAATCGCACCAGACTCTCTTAAGTCTGATAACATTGGGCGGTGGTCAGTTCTGTTTTCAGTTCCACGAGAAAGCTGTGATAGAAGCAAAATTGGCACATTTAATTCCCTTGCTGCCATCTTCAAAGTTCTCGTAATTTGGCTAATTTCTTGTTGACGGTTTTCGCCAGCCTTTGTTCCTTGCATCAATTGCAAGTAGTCAATCATAACAAAGTCTAAGCCCTTTTCTCTTTTCAATCGCTTGCATTTACTAACAATATCTGCAGGACTCTTAGAGAACCCTTCATCAACATAAATATGAGAATTAGCTAACTTTTCCTTTGCCGACCATATACTTTGCCAATCCTTAACACTAAGTTGACCGCTCAAAGCTTTTTGCATATCAACATAGCCAACCGAGCATAACGCTCTTTGCATAATTTGTTCTTTGCTCATTTCAAGTGAGAACATTGCAACATTCTTCTTTTCTTCAATTGCTATATGAGTAACAAAGTTCATACCCAAGCTGGTTTTACCACCACCTGGCCTTGCAGCAAGCAATATTAAATCGGAATTATGCAAGCCATTTGTTAGTTTATCTAAACCATAAATTCCCGTGCTAAGCCCTTGCAACGCACCTTTGTTTTTTTGAATTGTTTCAAACTTTGCCACAACATTATCTAGAGCATCAGCAACGTGAGATAATCCACCCCTATCTTCTTTTTCCGCAATACTAAATATGTTTTGTTCCGCAAACGCAATTGCATCTTCTTTTGTTGGGCCATCAAACGAGTAGTTTATAATATCTTGGCTCGCAGAAATCAATTTTCTTAAAATCGAATTTCTTTTAACCATATCTTCATAATGTTTGTAGTTGCTTGCACTAGGAACAATGTTTGTTAATGTTGTTATGTAATCAATTCCACCAATGCTATCAAGCAAATTGACCTTTTCTAATTGATCGCAAAGGCTAACAAAATCCACTGGTTGATTAGCATTATAAACCTCTTTCATATTAGAAAATATTAACTTATGTGCTTCTATATAAAAGTCATCATCTTTTAAATCGCCTAGGATATTAATACATGCATCTTGGTCAATAAGAACACAACCAAGCACACATTGCTCACTTTCCGCACTATGTGGCAAAACTCTGCCTTTAACTTTTTCCTTAGTCATCATTTTTTACCTTTCTATTTCTTCTTTTTCTTTTCTTTTTAGGTGTGATTTGTGGTTTCTCTTTAGTTTGATTTTGAATTGGTGCTGATTCAAGCTTTTCATCTTTTTCTCGTTTCTTCAACGCTTCAAGTTTATCTAATTTCTTTTGAGCCCTTTTTATTGCTATTTTATCATAAATTGTTCCAACACCCCAGATTAACAATAATCCAAGCAAAACATCAATTAATATCATAACCCAATCAGCTGTTAACCCAGCTAGAATATAATTAACCGCAATTAAGA
>CAKVOF010000030.1 GCA_934778125.1 uncultured Clostridia bacterium | reverse complement strand
AGGTGTTTTAAAAAGTTTAACTCCTGGCCAACAAGTTATTAAAATTGTTCATGAAGAATTAACTCAATTAATGGGGAGCAATAATGCCAAATTAGAAGTTTCTAGTAAATTGCCAACTGTAATTTTAATGTGTGGTTTGCAAGGCGCTGGCAAAACAACTATGTGTGGTAAACTAGCAAAATTGCTAAAATCTCAAGGCAAAAAACCTATACTTGTGGCGTGTGATATTTATAGGCCAGCTGCAATTAATCAATTAAAAGTTGTTGGAAAATCTGTTAATGTTGAAGTTTACGATGAAGGCACAAATAAACCTCAAAAAACTGCTGATAATGCAATAAAATATGCCAACAAAAAAGGTTACGACACTGTTATTATTGATACCGCTGGTAGGCTCCATATCAACGAAGAATTGATGGATGAATTGAAAGATATCAAAAAGATAACAAAACCAACTGAGATTTTACTTGTTGTTGATAGTATGACAGGTCAAGATGCTGTTAATGTTGCAACAAGCTTTAACGAGCAACTTGATATAACGGGTGTTATCTTAACTAAACTTGATGGTGATACTCGTGGCGGTGCAGCATTGAGCATAAGATCTGTTACTGGCAAACCTATTAAGTTCTGCGGAATTGGCGAAAAGATGGATGACCTTGAAGTGTTCCATCCAGATAGAATGGCTAGCAGAATATTAAATATGGGTGATGTTCTAACTCTAATCGAAAAGGCTCAAGCAAATTTTAATGAAGAAGAACAAAAGAAACTTGAGAAAAAATTTCGCGAAAACTCATTTACATTAGAGGATTATTTAATTCAGTTTGACCAAATTAGTAAAATGGGCGATATTAATCAATTGTTATCTATGATTCCAGGTTCAAATAAATTGAAATTAAGTGAAAATGCAATTTCAAATGAACAAATGGCTAAAAATAAAGCAATTATTTTAAGTATGACTAAAAAGGAACGAAACAATCCTGATATTTTAAAAGGTAGTCATAAAAAGAGAATTGCTAGTGGCAGTGGAACATCTATTCAAGATGTTAATATTCTATTAAAGCAATATAACCAATCTAAAGAAGTTATGAAGCAAATGAAAAGTGGAAAAGGCCTCGGAGCTATGATGGCAAGAAGATTTCAAGGAAGATAGTATTTCACTATAACATTTAAATTGTTTTTAATATTTTTTGTGTTATCAATAAAAAATTATATATATATTTAAAAAAAACTAAAGTAGAAGAATATAATGGTAAAAATTAGATTAACTAGATTAGGAGATAAGAAATCACCATTTTATAGAGTAGTTGTAACTGATTCTAGAAAAGCTAGAGATGGTGAGTATCTTGAAAAATTAGGAACTTTCAATCCTCTTACTCAACCAGCTGAAATTAAACTTGATGAAGAATTAACTAGAAAATGGTTAGCTTGCGGTGCTCAACCAACTGAAACTGCAAGAACATTACTTGTTTCTGCTGGTATCTTGGAACCTATGAAAAAACGTGCACCTAAAACCGATAAAAAGAAAAAACAAAACTAATAATCGGTGGTGTTAAATGGAAGAATTAATTAAATATGTAATTAATGAACTTGCTGAAAAAAAAGATGAAGTTGAAATTGATATTGTTGAGGAATCTGAAAGAGTTACTGTTGTTAATGTTAAGGTTGCAAAATCAGACATGGGCAGAGTAATTGGCAAAAATGGTAAAATTGCATCTGCAATACGCACAATTATCAAATCTTTATCAACACCAGGCAAAAGATATATTTTAAAAATAGGAGAAAAAGAGGTGGAATAATTTTTCATCTCTTTATTTTGTTTATGCAATTGATTAAATTTGGTATTATAACAAAACCTCAAGGTTTAAAAGGTGAGTTTAGAGTTAAACCTGAAAGCTTTAATTTTCCATTTGTTGATGATATGAAAGAGATAATCATAAATGGTAAAAAATATAAATTAGATAAAATAGTTTCGAGAGATGCTTTTTACATCTTAAAAGTTGATGGAATATCAAGTTGCGAGATGGTAGAAGACCTAAGAAATATTGATGTTTATTATGAATACGATGAATTAAAACCACTAGCTGAAGGCGAATATTATATTGATGATATCAAAGGTTGTAAACTAATGCTTGATGATGGTGTGTTTTTAGGTGATATTTTTGATGTTTTAACTAACCGCGGGGCAACTGATGTTATCTGCTATAAAGATAATAATGGCAAAGAATTTATGTTTCCGTTCGTTAGCGACATTTTTATTAACGTAGATGTTAAGAGCAAACTTATAAAAGTTAATTCTAAAAGGTTAAAAGAAATTTTGGTATGAGAATAGATGTTTTAACATTGTTTCCAGAAATGTTTCAAGCATTGAATTCTAGTTTGATTGGAAAAGCTATCGAAAAAGGTGCTTTTGAATTCAATGTTGTTGATATAAGGGAATTTTCTAAAGATAAACATAAAAAAGTTGATGACTATATTTTTGGTGGTGGAGATGGAATGCTTATGGCATGTCAACCTCTGTATGATGCGATAATGAGTGTTAAGAGTGATAATTCACATACTATATATCTATCTCCAAAGGGGAAAGTTTTAAAGCAGTGCATCGTGAAATCACTAAGTTCCTATGAACATTTAATTCTTATTTGTGGGCACTATGAGGGTATTGATGAAAGAATAATTGAAATGTGTGTTGATGAAATGGTGAGTATTGGCGATTATATTTTAACTGGTGGCGAACTCCCAGCTATGGTTTTAATTGACTCGATATTAAGATATATTCCTAATGTGCTTGGAAACGAAAATAGTGTGTGTGATGAAAGTTTTTCTGATAATTTGCTTGAGTATCCTCAATATACTAGACCATATGAATTTATGGGCAAAAAGGTTCCAGATGTGTTAATGTCAGGCAATCATGCAGAAATTAAGAAATGGCGTGAAAATCAAAAAATAATTGAAACTAAAAAATATAGACCTGATTTGTTGAGCGATAAATAGGCTTTTAAATTAAAGGGTATAAAATGAGTGATGAGAATAAAACAACTAATATGTTAATAAATTGGTTTCCTGGGCATATGAATAAAGCCCTAAAAACTATGGAGAAAGACTTAAAAATAGTTGATGCTATAATTTATGTGCTTGATAGTCGAGCACCTTTTTCGTGCGTAAATCCGAAATTTCAAAGCTTTATTGATAACAAGCCTATTATATATGTTTTTAACAAAATAGATATGGCGGAAAAAGATAAAGTTAATGAATGGTTTAAGTTTTTTAAAAAAGATAACACCACTTGTTTAGTTATGAATTCAACAGCATCTGGAATGGGGAAAAAGTTGGAGGAAACAATAAAAAGTGCTTGCTATGAAAAAATAAATAAATATAAAGAAAAAGGCTTAGTTTGCACTCTTCGTGCTATGGTTATTGGTGTTCCTAATTGTGGGAAAAGCACATTAATAAATAACTTGTGTGGTAAAGCGAAAGCTTTAACCGGAAATAAACCAGGCGTAACAAAAGGAAAACAATGGGTTAGAATTGCAAGTGGAATTGAGGTTCTTGATACCCCTGGAACTTTATGGCCTGCATTTGATAATAATAGGGTTGCTAGGACTCTCGCATATATTGGAAGTATTAAAGAAGAAGTGCTTGATGTTAATGACTTAGCGTTTTATTTTATAGATGATATAAGAAAAATCAATCCAAGTATTTTGGAGAATAGATATTCTATTCAAATTTTAGAAAACGATGAAAATCTTGAAGTGTTGGATAAAATATGTGATTCAAGAAAATTTTTGCTTAGAGGAGCTGAGCCTGATTATGATAGATGTTGCAAGGCAATTATTAGTGATTTTAAGCAAGGAAAATTTGGTGCTCTAACATTGGAAACATATAAAGATTTAAAGAAACTTCAAGTAAAAGATAGGTTAAAAAATGCATAACTTTGATTTGGCATATGGAAAAGATATTTTAATTGGTGGAATAGATGAAGCTGGGCGTGGCCCATTAGCAGGTCCTGTTGTGTGCGCTATGGTTGTTATGCCATTGGATGAAGATAAGATTATAGAAGGAATTAATGATAGCAAAAAGCTAACTGAAAAGAAACGAGAAATTCTTTTCGATAAAATAATAAATACTGCAATTGCATATGATATAGAAGAGGTGGATAATATCAAAATTGATGAAATTAACATTTTAAACGCAACCAAATTAGGTATGATGCAATGCGTTGAAAATATCGAGATAAAGCCAGACTTAATACTTATTGATGCTGTGAAGTTAGATGTTCAAATTTCAACTGATAGTTTAATTAAGGGCGATGCAAACAGTTACAATATTGCTTGTGCATCTATTCTTGCAAAAGTGTATAGAGATAGGCTAATGAAAGATTTTGATAAAAAATATCCTGAATATAATTTTGCAAAACATAAGGGATATGGTACTAAAGAACACATTGAAAACTTGAAAAAATTTGGCAAGTGTGAGATTCATAGAAATTCATTTATAAAACACTTTGTTTAAAAAGAGAGAATAATGTTGAAAACTAAATCATTAAATAGTATTAAGGGCAAAGCTGGAGAAGATTGTGCTTGTAAGTTCATAAAAAAATTTTTAAAATATAAAATTATTGAACGTAATTATAGAAACCCAATTGGCGAAATTGATATAATTGCAAGAGATAAAAAAACTATTTGCTTTATTGAAGTTAAAATGAAAACTAGTGAAGTGTTTGGTAGCCCAAGGGAAATGGTTAATTTTTTTAAACAACAAAAAATTAAAACTGTTGCGATGGCTTATTTAAAATCAAAAGATTTAATTAACGCACTTGTTAGATTTGATGTTGCAGAGGTTAATGATGGTATTGTTGAATATATAAAAGATGCGTTTAGATAACAAACATTTTTTAATAAGATTTCTTTAATTTTTTGTTCAATTTTAGAGATTATTTTACAAAAACACTTGTAATTTGTGATATTATATGATAAGATTTAATGTGACTTCGGTTGGTCCTCTGCTTTTATCATAAAAACATGAACAACAAGTATATTAAGGAGGTAAAGTCAAATGACATTAATTGAGGCATTAGAGAGAGAAAATGTTAAACCTGAGCTACCTGAATTTAATGTTGGTGACACCGTTAAAGTATATAACAAAATCGTTGAAGGAACTAGAGAAAGAATCCAAGTTTTTGAAGGTGTTGTTATAGCAAGAAAAAATTCTAGCGTTAGAGAAACATTCACAGTTAGAAGAATATCTTTCGGTGTTGGGGTTGAAAAAATATTCCAATTAAACTCACCAAGAATTGATAAAATTGAAGTAGTTAAGAAAGGTAAAGTAAGAAGAGCTAAATTATATTATTTAAGAAATCTTACTGGTAAAGCTGCAAAAATTAAAGAAAGAATTTAGTAATTTTCAACCATTAGCTTTAAAGCTAGTGGTTTTTTATTGCAGTGTGATTATTGAACAAATTTATATATTTAAATAATTTAATTGCTTGTTTTAATATCATAATAATTGTATAATAGTAAGATAGGTTAGTTGAGAGGTTATTATGTTATCAATAATTAAAAGTTTTGGGTTAACTGGTATTAATGGCTATTTGGTTAATGTTGAAGTGGATCTTAATCAAGGTCTGCCAAACTACGATTTGGTAGGGCTTGTTGGAACATCAACAAAAGAAAGTAAAGAAAGAGTAAGAAGTGCTATAAAAAATAGTGGTTTTAAATATCCAATTTTGAAAATAACAATTAACCTAGCACCTGCAGATACTAAAAAAGAAGGTCCTCTTTATGACTTGCCAATAGCAATTGGAATTTTATCAGCCAGCGAGCAAGTTAATATAGCATCAGCTCAAAGATATCTTATGATTGGAGAACTTGGGCTTAACGGTGATTTAAAAAAAGTAAATGGTGTGTTGCCGATTTTAATAAGTGCAAGGCAACTTGGTTTTAAGAAAATAATATTGCCAAAAGATAATGAAAAAGAGGCTAGCTTTATTGAAGGTTTGGAAGTTTATCCTGCATCATGTTTAAGTGAAGTTGTGAGTTTTCTAAATGGAAATATTACAATTGAGCCTATAAAACTTAATGATTTCTCTACGGTTAAAAATAGTAAAAAATATCATACGGATTTTAAATATATTAAAGGTCAAGAAAACGCAAAGAGAGCATTGGAAATTGCTGCAGCAGGTGGTCACAACGTTTTGATGATAGGCCCTCCAGGCTCTGGTAAAACAATGCTTGCCAAAGCATTCCCAACAATTTTATCTGACTTAACATTCGCCGAAGCATTGGAAGTAACAAAGATTCATAGTATTGCGGGTGTTCTTGATATGAATGAAGGAATTATAACAACAAGACCATTTAGGTCGCCTCACCACACATCAACCACACTCGCTTTAACTGGCGGTGGGAGGCTTGCAAAACCTGGTGAAATTAGCCTTGCACACACAGGTGTTTTGTTTCTAGATGAGATGCCTGAATATTCTAGGAATAGCATAGAAACTTTGCGTCAACCATTAGAAGATGGCACAATCACAATTTCCCGTGTTGAAAGCACTGTTGAATATCCAGCTAGTTTCACACTAATTGCCAGTATGAATCCTTGCCCATGTGGAAATTATGGTAGTAGCGAAAAAGAGTGCAAGTGCACACCACAACAAATACATAAATATTTAAATAAGTTATCTGGCCCTATTATGGATAGAATTGATATGCATATTGAAGTTGATAATGTTAAATACAATGATCTACGCGATGAAACTCTATCTGAGTCTAGTTGCGATATTAAAGCAAGAGTTGATAAGGCTAGAGAAATTCAAATTGAGAGATTTAAAAATTCTGATAACGTCTGCAATGCAAAAATGAATGACCAAGAATTAAAAAAGTATTGTAAAATTGATGACCAAAGTAGTGCAATTTTGGAATCGGCATTTAAAAAACTTCATTTATCTGCAAGAGCATATAATAGAATTTTGAAAGTGGCAAGAACAATCGCTGATTTGGATAATTCTGAAAATATACAATTAGATCACCTAATGGAAGCAATTTCTTATAGGTCTTTAGATAATAAATATTGGGAGTATTAATGCAAAATTTATCAAAAAAAGAGCTGTTTGCGTTTTGGTTAAGTCTTTGCACAAGTCTAACAAATAAAAAACAGCACACAATTTTAAATGAATTGTCTGATTATGAAAATATTTTTAATAAAGATGAATATTTCCTATCTATTTTAATGCGTTTAGTAGATGAAAATAGTTATAATAAATTGGTTATGAGTCTTGATGAAAATATTTTGAAAAACTATTTGCGTAATTTGGATAGTCAAAATATTAAAGTTTTAACAATATTTAGTGTTGATTATCCAGAAATGCTTAAGGAAATTTCAACGCCACCAATTGTGTTATATTGTAAAGGTGATACAAAAATATTAAAATCTGCGTGTGTTAGCATAGTTGGAACAAGAAGGTGTACTAAATATGGTAAAGAGATTACTACTAAGATTGCAACTCAACTTTCTAATTCAGGATTAACTATTGTTAGTGGTTTAGCTGATGGTGTTGACACTCTTTCTCATAAGTCTGCAGTTGATTTAAATAATCCAACAATCGCTGTTTTGGGTAGCGGTTTTAATTATATTTATCCTGCAAATAATCTTGAGTTGTCAAATGCAATTGTTGAAAAAGGCGGGCTTCTTATTTCTGAATTTCAACCAAATGAAAAACCTCAAACTTTTCACTTTCCAATGAGAAACAGGATAATAGCAGGTTTGAGTAAAGCTTTAATTGTAACTGAAGCACCTTTGAAAAGTGGTGCATTAATAACAAAGGATTTTGCAATGGAATGCAATAGAGAAGTTTTTGCAGTTCCAGGAAGATTAAATGATATTTATAGTTTAGGTTGTAATCAGATTATAAAAGATTGCCAAGCCAATATTTTAACAAGCGTTGATGATGTGTTAAAAATATATGATAAAATTTTGAAAAAAGAAACGGGAATGGTTAAATGTTTGCAGTTGTCAATCAATGAGCAGTTAGTGTTTAATTTGCTTTCAAATAATGATTTGCATTATCAAGAACTATTAACTCAATCAATGCTTGAGTCTAAAGTTTTAAACACAACTTTAATGCAATTAGAATTAAAAGATTTAATAAAAAAATTACCAGGTAATATTTATAGCAAAGTAAGGAGATAGTATGAATTTAGTTATAATTGAGGGTGTTGGTAAACAAGACACTATAAAAAAATACCTCGGAAGCAACTTTGAAGTTGTTGCAACAAAAGGTCACATTCGCGATTTGCCTGAAAAATCTTTAGGTGTTAATGTTAATGATAATTTTAAGCCTCAGTATGTTATAATGCCTGATAAAGAAGATATTGTTAAAAAACTAAAGGCTAAAAGTGCTAAAGCTGAGCATATATACCTTGCAACCGACCCTGATAGAGAAGGAGAATCAATTAGTTGGCATTTGGCCTATGTCTTAAATTTGAATCCTGATGATCCAATAAGAATCGAATTTAACGAAATTAGTAAAAATGCCGTAACAAACGCTGTTAAAAATCCAAGAGGAATAAATATAAATCTAGTCAATGCTCAACAAGCAAGAAGGGTTCTTGATAGACTTCTAGGTTATAAATTATCACCAGTGCTTTGCAAAAAGATTCAACCAAATTTAAGCGCTGGTAGGGTTCAAAGCGTTGCATTAAAGATGATAGTTGATAGAGAAAGAGAAATCAGCAATTTCGTTAAGGAAGAATATTGGACGCTTGTTGCCAAACTATTCAAAAACTCAATAAAGGATTTATTTAAATCAAGCTTAATTAAGTTTAAAAATAAAAAAGTTGAAATTCACAACAAAGAAGAGATGGACAAAGTTCTAGAAGATTTAAAGCAAAATAATTTCATTGTATCATCGGTTAAAAAATCTTTAACAAAAGTTCATCCATCTGCACCTTACACCACAAGTACTATGCAACAAGATGCCTTGAATAAACTTGGTATGAATCTTAAAAAAGCAAGTTTGTGTGCGCAAGAACTATATGAAGGTGTCTCTATTGGAAATGAAGGGAAAACCGCTTTAATTACTTATATCAGAACAGACTCTGTTAGAGTTTCGCCAGAAGCAATGAAAATGGCAAAAGATTATATTGAAGCAAATTATGGTAATGCATATGTTCCCAAAACACCTAATATATATAAAGTAAAAAAATCTGCGCAAGATGCCCATGAAGCTATAAGACCAATTTCACTTGATAGAACTCCTGAATCAGTTAAGCAGTATTTAACTCCAGATAATTATAAACTATATAATATGATCTATAAAAAATTTCTTGCTAGCCAAATGGCTGAAGCAACATTTGATACTGTAACTGCTGATATTCAAAACGGAGAATATACTTTCCATTCAACAGGTAAAACACCTGTGTTTGATGGTTTTAATGCTGTGTATAAATCAGTAACAGCTAAACAAAAAGAGAAAGAAGAAAATGATGAAGAGGAAGATGAAAGTGAAAATTCAAATCTTCCAGAGTTAAATGAAGGTGATATTTTAAATATTAATGAATTGCTACCTGCTCAGAAATTTACAAAACCACTTCCTAGATTTACCGAAGCAACCTTGGTTAAAGAAATGGAAAGTAAGGGGATAGGTCGTCCAGCAACATACACCCCAACCATAATGGTTTTATCGAATCGTAAATATACCGAAAAAGAAGGTAAGTTTTTAAAACCAACAGAACTTGCATTTAAAGTTAGTGATTTATTAAACAAATACTTTGATAATATTATTGATGTTAAGTTCACTGCTATGATGGAAGATTTGCTTGATGAAGTGGCTAATTCTGGCCGAGCTTGGCAAGACATTGTTGCTGGGTTTTATGCAAAGTTTATGAAAAGACTATTGATTGCAGATAAAGATAGTGCAACGTTTAAAGAACCTCCTAAACCAACTGAGTTTGTTTGTGAAAAATGTGGTCACCCTATGGTTATTAGAACAGGTAGATTCGGTGAATTTATGGCTTGCTCAAACTATCCTCAGTGTAAGAATATTCAAAATATGGCAAAAGATAGTGTTGGCACTTGCCCTAAATGTGGCGGTAAAATTTTTGAAAAAAAATCTAAAAAGGGCAAAACATTTTATGGTTGCGAGAATTATCCTAAATGTGATTTTGCCTCTTGGGAACAACCAACAAGTAATAAGTGTCCAAAATGTGGGGCATATTTAACAAAAAAAGATTTTTATAATAACACAAGATACAAATGTAGCAATGAGAAATGTGACTACACACTAATAGAGAAAAAGGTTAAGAATGATGAGAAAAGCGCTGAAGAACCAGTTGAGTAATTTAAATGTTAACATAATAGGTGCCGGCCTTGCTGGGTGTGAAGCAGCATATCAACTATTGAAGCGTGGCGTTAATGTAACTTTGTATGAGATGAAACCAATTAAACATTCGCCAGCACATAAACTTAATTCGTATGCTGAATTAGTTTGTTCAAATAGTTTAAAAAGTAATGATCCTATCACAGCTGGTGGACTGCTTAAAGAAGAAATGAGACTGCTTGATTCACTTCTTATAAAAATTGCCGATAAAGTATCCGTGCCTGCTGGTTCTGCACTTGCTGTTGATAGGGTTAAATTTAGTGAAACCATAACTAAAGAACTTAAGAAATTTAAAAATTTAAAAATTGTTAACGAAGAAGTAACTAAAATAGACACAAATGTTCCAACTATAATCGCAACTGGTCCATTAACTTCTGATGATTTATCAAAAAGTATTCAAAAGCTTATTGGTAAAGAGTATTATTACTTTTTTGATGCAATAGCACCAATTATATCTAAAGCTTCTATTGATTTCAAAATAGCGTTTATTCAAGATAGATATAATAAGGGAAATGGTGATTACATTAATTGCCCTATGAATAAAGAAGAGTACACGAATTTCTATAACGCATTGATAAATGCTGAAATTATTAAACTGCACGACTTTGAAAATAACAAGGTTTTTGAAGGATGTATGCCAATTGAGGTTTTAGCAAAACGCGGATTTGATACCATGCGTTTTGGCCCACTGAAGCCAGTTGGACTTGCTGATAAAGAAGGAATAAAGCCATATGCTGTTGTTCAATTAAGAAAAGAAACAAATAAAAACGATATGTTTAATATTGTTGGCTTTCAAACAAATTTAACATTTTCTGCTCAAAAAGAAGTGTTTTCAATGATACCTGGACTTAAAAATATAGATTTTTTAAGGTATGGAACTATGCATAAAAATTCTTATGTTAATGCGCCAACTTGCTTAAATGAGTATTATCAAATGAAATCTTATGAAAATGTTTTTATTGCTGGTCAATTAAGTGGTGTTGAGGGTTATATTGAGAGTATTTCTAGTGGATTGGTTGCTGGTTTAAATATGTATCGAAAATTAATTGGTGAAAAAATGATTGAATTTAGTGAAAGAACTATGATAGGTGCTCTTGCTAGATTTATATCTCATGCAACACCTGAAAACTTTCAACCAATGAGTGCAAATATGGGCCTGATTAATATTGATGGAATCAATATTAAAGATAAGAAAGAAAAGAATAAAGTTTTAAGTTTCAAGGCTATTAATGATTTAAAAAAAATTATAACAGATTATGATTTAATTTAGTACCAAAAATTGATTTAAAGGAGAATTTTATGGAACAATTTAGAGGAACAACTATTGTTGCTGTTAAAAGAGATGGTAAAACTGCGATTGCTGGTGATGGTCAAGTAACCTTTGGTGAACACGTTGTTATGAAAGGCAATGCAGTTAAAGTTAGAAGAATATTTAATGATAGAGTTATTATTGGGTTTGCTGGTTCTGTTTCTGATGCATTTGCGTTATCTGCTAGATTTGAGGAATTATTACAAAAATTTAGTGGAAACCTAATGAGAAGTGCAGTTGAATTAGCAATTGGTTTTAGAGATGATAAATACCTAAGAAAGTTGGAGGCTATGATGCTGGTTGCTGATTCATCTCAAATTTTGTTAATTTCAGGAACAGGTGAAGTTATTGAACCAGAGAAAGATGTTATCGCTATTGGAAGCGGTGGTAACTATGCATTTGCTTGTGGTAGAGCTTTGCTTGAAAATACAGATATGTCTGCAAAAGAAATTGCTATTAAAAGCATTAAAATGGCTAGTGAAATTTGTGTTTACACAAATGATCATATCACTTGTGAGGAGGTTTAATTATGAATCATTTATCACCAAAAGAAATTGTTAACGAGTTAGATAAATATATAATCGGACAAAACAATGCAAAAAGAGCAGTTGCAATTGCCTTAAGAAATAGATATAGAAGAAGTATGTTACCGCAAGAATTGCGAGATGAAATTACACCTAAAAATATCATCATGCAAGGTCCAACTGGTGTTGGTAAAACAGAAATTGCAAGAAGACTTGCAAAACTTGTTAAGGCACCATTTTTGAAGATAGAAGCTACCAAATTTACTGAAGTAGGATATGTTGGCAGAGATTGTGAAAGTATGATTAGGGATTTAGTTGAAGTTGCAGTTAGAATGGTTAAAGATGAAAAAATTCATGAGGTTGAACAAAAAGCTAAAACAATGGTTGAAAATCGTTTAACTGATGCAATTTTTGCTAATAAATCAAAGGATATTCCTGAAAGTGAACACACAATCTTGAAAGCACAAATTTTAGAAGATTTAAGAGCTGGTAAATATGATAACGAAACTATTGAAATCAATGTTGCTGAATCAATCAAACCAATTGGAATTATGCCTGGAATGGGAATGGATATGGATTTTGGTAGTGTGATTGGAAGTATTTTTCCTCAATCAAGAAAGAAAAAACGCGTAACCATTGGCAAAGCTTATGAAATTATGATGAGTGAAGAAAGTGAAAAACTTATTGATAATGACAATATTAATGCTGAAGCTATTAAACGCGCCGAACAAGATGGGATAATTTTTATTGATGAAATAGATAAAATTGCAGGAAAAGGCAGTGGCAAAGGCCCTGATGTTAGTAGAGAAGGGGTTCAAAGAGATATTTTACCTTTAGTTGAGGGCTCAACAGTAACTACCAAATATGGAAATATAAAAACTGACTATATTTTATTTATTGCTGCAGGAGCATTCCATATTAGTAAAGTTGAAGATTTAATTCCTGAGTTCCAAGGTAGATTTCCAATCAGAGTTGAGTTGCAAAATTTAAATTCGAAAGATTTTTATAAGATTTTAACTCAACCTAAAAATGCTTTAACTTTGCAATATTCAGAGTTGTTGAAAGTTGATAATGTTGATTTAAATTTTTCTGATGATGCTTTGAAAACAATTTCAGATTTAGCAGAAAAAGAGAATGAAACAAATGAAAATCTTGGGGCTAGAAGGTTGCACTCATTGCTTGAAATTTTATTGGAAGATATTTCGTTCAATGCTTGCGGTACTCATCCAATGAGCCAAGTAAACATTGATAAAGCATATGTGGATAATGCTTTTAAAGAAACAACTAAGAAATATGATTTAAAAAAGTTTATCTTGTAATATGACTTATGGAAACAAAAGAGTTTAATTTAGAAAATGATTATTTAAATAGCACAATAAATTTATTGAAGAAAACAATTAAAGATAACGAAAATATCTCTAATACTTTTTCTGATAAATTTAATGAAAGCAACACAGAATATCTTCAAGGTATGAGAGATATGAAACTTAATAGTATGAATGATGATACTATGCTGGAATTATCTCAAACTCAACAGAATTTGGAATATTTAGTTGATTCATTTAATCAAGCTGAAAAAGAAGTTAAAATTTTTTCGAAAATGTTAAAAAAACCATACTTTGCAAAAATAACGATAAATATGAATGAACCAAAAAATGAAAATTATTATATTGGTGTTCATTCGCTTATGGATAAAAATGAGTTTAAAATAATAGACTGGCGTTCTCCAATTTCTGAAATTTTTTATAATTTTGATTTGGGTGATGCGTATATAAAAATTGAAGATAATAAAACTTATTGTAAGTTAATTAACAAAAGGCAGTTTAAAATTGAAGATGGTAGTTTAATATATTATTTTGATTCGGACTTAACAATTAATGATGATATTTTAAAAGATGCGTTAGGTGAATCAAAGAATAATCAAATGAGATCAATTGTTCAAACCATTCAAAAAGAGCAGAATGAAATAATCCGCTCTAATGAATATGAAAATCTTGTTGTTAATGGTGTCGCTGGTTCAGGTAAAACAGCAATAGCACTTCATAGAATTGCATATTTGCTTTATAAATTGAAGAATAAATTAGCATCGGAAAATGTTGTTATAATTTCGCCAAACGATGCATTTTCGCAATATATTTCTACTGTGCTTCCTGACCTTGCTGAAGATGATGTGAAAAAAATTCAATTAGATAATATTATACGAAAACCATTAAAAAAACATTTTTTACTTGAAAGAAAATATGAGCAAATGGAAAGATTAGTTTCAAAACAAAGGTATATTGATGAATATAGTTTTAAATTTTCATTTGAATTTTTGCAACAATTATTAGCGTTTTGCAATAAAATACAAAAAACATTTATTGCCAAAAGTATTACAATTAATGATATTGTTATTGATGTTTCTGACATAAAATATTTGTTTTATGACAAATTTGCACATTTGGATATATTTAATAGAATTTGTTTTATATGTGACTACATTGTTAGTGAAAAATTATACTATATAACGAATCAATTAAAAATAAAAATGATTAAACAGAAAATCTTTGAAGAATTATATAATATGTTTGAAACCAAAAACTGTGTTAAACTATATTCGGATTTTCTAAGTACTCTTAATTTAAGGTTAACACTTATTAATGGTAGAATCAAAAATGAAGATGCTAGCCCAATATTTGTAATTTGGTCAACACTTTTTGGTTTTAATGCAAATTCAAAGATAAAACATTTAGTTATTGATGAGTTGCAAGATTATTCTGCAGTGCAACTATATATTATTTCGAAAATATTTCCATGCACAAAAACTATGTTGGGAGATTCGGAGCAGTCTATTATTCCAAATTTAGCCCACAATAATTTTGATAATATTTCTGAAATTATGGGTGGTGATTTTTGCCACATTAGTTTAAATAAAAGCTATCGTCCAACTTATCAAATTGCATCATTTTATAATCATATTAATAACAGTAAGAACACAAC
>CAKVOF010000029.1 GCA_934778125.1 uncultured Clostridia bacterium | reverse complement strand
CTTTGGTATGGCGACAATAATAAAACTTTAATTAGTGAAATGAAAATCGCTAAAATTAAAAATACAATTAAATTTTATAGTAATTGACTTGACACAAATTTTTAATTATTAAGGCTTTTAGAAAAAGGAAAAAAGTTAATAATTTAACTAAAGGGAAGAATTTATGAAAACAAAATATTTAATCGGAAATATGAAAATGAATATGGATTTTGCAACTTTGCAAAATTATTTTAAAGAATTGGTTGAAGCTACTAATGAAACAAAGAATGTTGTTGGCGTGTGTGTGCCAAGTGTGTATCTTGAAACTGCAAGCAACAATTTAGAGGGTTCAAATGTGCTTTATGGGGTTCAAAATATGTATTATAAAGATTTTGGCGCGTACACGGGTGAAATTAGTGCAAATATGATAAATGATTTTGATGCAAAGCTTGTTATTTTAGGTCATAGTGATAGGCGAATATATTTTCATGAAACCGATGAAGATATTAATTTAAAGGTTAAAAAAGCACTGGAAGAAGGATTAACGCCCGTTTTATGTTTTGGTGAAACTAAATCAGAAAGAGAGAATGGCGAAGAAAAAAGTGTTGTTAAGACTCAAGTTTTAGCAGATATTGAAGGTTTAGCGAAAGATGATGTTAAGAAAATTATATTCGCGTATGAGCCTGTGTGGGCGATAGGAACTGGGTTAACTGCAACTAGTGAGCAAGCTGAAGAGATGATCAAGTTCACCAAAGAAGTTTTATTTGAAAAAGTTGGATTAAAGGCTGATGAAATCATATGTTTGTATGGTGGTTCAATGAAAGGAAGCAACGCAAAAGAACTTTTAAATATGCCTAGCATTGATGGTGGGCTTATAGGTGGTGCTTGCTTAAAAGTGGCTAGTTTTAAAGAAATTTTTGATGTTGTTGTGGAATAAAATAAACCATTATTAAAAAGGAAGGCGTTATGGATAAAAGAGTTACTGCACTTATAATTATGGATGGTTTTGGAAAACCAAAAGATATTTCAAGAAGTGCAATTTTAGAGGAAAATACAAAACACATTAGGGAGTATGCAAATAAGTATCCAAGCACATTAATTTACGCAAGTGAACTTCAAGTTGGGCTTCCTGAAGGTCAAGCAGGAACAAGTGAAGTTGGGCATTTAACAATTGGCTCTGGAAGAGTTGTTTTGCAACCACTTGTTAGAGTTAATAAGGCTATTGAAGATGGTTCAATAAGAAAAAATAAGGTGTTGGTTGAAGCAATGCAAATCGCTAAAAGTAAGGCTTTACATCTACTAGGAATGCCAACTGATGGCGGAATCCATTCACACATTAATCATCTTCTTGAACTGCTTGAAATGGCTAAAGAGAATGGTGTTGAAAAAGTGTATATTCATGTGTTTGCTGATGGAAGAGATACTCCACCAAAGAGCATTAAAAAATATATCTCAATTATAGAAGATAAATGCAAAAAAATTGGTGTTGGAGAAATATCTACTATTATTGGAAGAGCTTGGGCACTTGATAGAGATAAAAACTTTGATAGAAATAAGATTGCATATGAAGCAATGGTTTCTGGTGTTGGAAAACTAAGAGAGAATGCTTTAGATGCCGTGGAAGAAGCTTATAATGAAGGTGAAACTGATGAGTTTATAAAACCAATTGTTATGGCAAAAAATGGCCAACCTGTTGGATTGATTCAAAAAGGTGATGTTGTTATTTCGTATAACTTTAGAGCTGATAGAGAAAGGCAACTTCAATATGTGTTTGTTGAGCCAAACGAACTAGATTTTGTTAAAGATTTAGATCTTCATTTTGTTACTATGACAAATTACGATGAGAATATGACTCATGCGAAGATTGCTTTTGATAACATTCCAATAACTGATATTTTATCTCAAGAGTTAAGTGAGAAAGGTTATAGGCAATTAAAGATTGCTGAAACTGAAAAATATGCACACGTAACTTTCTTTTTCAATGCTGGAAAACAAGATACTTTTAAAAATGAAGAAAGAATGCTTGTTAATTCTCCAAAATTAATTTCATACGCTTTAAAACCTGAAATGAGTGCTTATGAAGTTTGCGATAAAACAGTTGCTGGAATCTTAAGTGGAAAATATGACTTTGTTGCTGTTAATTTTGCAAATTGTGATATGGTTGGGCATTCTGGCGATAAGGAGGCTGCAAAAAAAGCGGTTGCTGTTGTTGATGAATGCGTTGATAAAGTAATTAAGGCTGTTTTGAGTGTTGGTGGCCACGCAATTATTACATCAGACCATGGAAACGCTGATATTATGCAATATGAAGATGGAACAAAGCATACTGCTCATACCACGAATATGGTGCCATGCATTGTTGTTGATGATGAATTAATTGGCTTAAAATTAAGAGAAGGCGGAAATCTTTCTGATATTGCACCAACAATTCTTGATATGATGGGTGAAGAAAAACCCGTTGAAATGACTGGCGAATCGTTAATTGTAAAATGATAGTTGGTTAGCTAGTTTAAATAGGACATATAATTCATAATCTTGAATTTAAGTTTGACATGAGATTGCTTAATAATTTTGGTTTATTAATAGTAATTATCTTGAAATAAATCAAAATATTTGATATTATATATAGTATATTAAGTTTTAATTTTAGGGATAGAGTATGAATTATTTACTTGGTGCCATTGCCGAATTATGGACAAATTTTTATAACAAAGTTATAAGAGATGCTTCTTCAACTGTTAAAGGAGCGGTTATTGGAGTATTAGTTGTGGTCACTTTGCTTTTGCTTGCTATTGCTATGAAGAGCCAAGGTAAAGGTGATGGGAGTATGATTCATAACTGGACTGCTTTTTGGTTTGGAATATTTTCGTTAGGGCTTTTAGTTTTATATTGTTTTTTGGTAAGTTAAACCAAATATTTAATTTAAACACGATATTTTTAAACATTACAAGATTAGTTTTTATGTTTTGATTTTTATTTAAACAGTGCGAATAATATTATGGTTTAATTGTTAAAATATGTTATTCTTTTGGTTTTAAATTTTAAATTATTAAAATTATCTTTACATAGTTATTTTTCTATGATATACTTATTCACGCATTTATAAGGAGTTTTTATGTTTAATAGATTATTAGAAGGAACACTTCCTAACTGGGTTACATCTTCATTCCCAATTATTCAAACTGTTTTATTAGTTTTGATTTCACTTTGTGCGCTAGGAATTTTAATTGCTATTATTTTGCAACCAGCTAAAACTGAAGAAGGAAGCAATGCGATCACTGGTCAAAATTTTGATAGTTATTATATGAAAAATAAAGCATCAACAAAAGAGGGTAGATTACAAAAGGTTATAATTACTTGTATTGTGTTGCTTGCTATTTTCACAATTTTGTATTTTGTTTCAGTAAGAATTTATAATCCACACGCATAAAAATTTGCACATTTTAGTGCAAATTTTTTTTGCAATTTGAAAAATTGATAACAAACATATAATAATTAGTTTTAATATTGTATTTTTTTTTGTTATAATATTCATTGTTTATATATATGTTTAAAAGGTTTAACTATGGAAGATTTAGAAAGAATAGAGTTTCAGATTAAGAACAATAAACTAGATGAGCTTGATTATGATTTTGTTGTTTTTCAGCTTTGTGTTTTAAACAACAAGCCATATAACGAGATGAAATCAGCACTTGATGAACTGATAAAAGATAAAAAAATAATATTAAAAAATTCACCAATTGATCCAGTTCAACTTAGTGAGGAGGCAAACGCTGATTTAAAAGTTTCTGCAATTGATACTAAAAATGCTATAGAGGAAGCGCATTTAATCTTAAATAGAAAAGATAAAAAGGCAAATTCGAAAAAGAATTTATATAGAGTGGAAGGAATTTTGCAAGGCACTAGCGGTGGCTATGGATTTTTGCTTCCCGATGATAAAACGATTCAAGATATATTTGTCTCTGAAAAAGAATTAAAAGGTGCTATGAATAACGATAGAGTGGTTGTGGAAGTAAAACGCAATGGCTCAAGAAGGCTTGAAGGGAAAGTTATTCAAATCCTTCAAAGAAACACAAATGTTATTGTTGGTAAGATTCAATTAGGCAAGAAAAATGCCTATGTTATGCCAGATGATGTTAAGTTTGGTGCAAATATCTTAGTTCCTATTAATAAGGTTCTAGGGGCTAACAATGGCGATAAAGTTGTGTGTAAGATTGAAAGATATTTTGCGAATAAGAAAAGCCCTGAAGGGGTGGTTGTGGAAGTGTTGGGAGCTCCAGATGTGATTGAAACGGAAGTTTTGGCGTTAATCCGATCTTACGAGCTTTATGAGAATTTTCCTAAAAATGTTAGGGAAGAAGCGGAAAAGGTACCAACTGAAATTAAGCTAAAAGATTATCCTAATAGATATAACTTCACAAACGAAATTTGCTTTACCATTGATGGTGAAGATAGTAGAGACCTTGATGATGCGGTGTCTCTTTCTATAAATAAAGATGGGAATAGGGTGCTTGGTGTTCACATTGCTGATGTTGGTGAATATGTTAAATACAACAATGTGTTTGATAAAGAGGCATTTAAAAGGGCTACGAGTGTGTATTTCCCAGGGTTAGTTTTACCTATGCTTCCAAGAGAACTTAGCAACGGAATTTGTTCACTTAATGAAAATGAAAATAGACTTGCTTTGTCTGTTTTTATTGAATACGATGAAAATGCAAAAGTGCTTGGGTTTAATCTTTATGAGAGCATTATTAAATCTGCTAAGCGTTTCACATACACTGAAGTGCAAAAAATTTTAGAAAATGATAAAGAAACAGTAGATAAAAACAAAAAATTTGCTAAAATGTTGCAAGATATGAATATTTTAGCTAAACAATTGTTTAAGTTGCGCGATGTGAATGGCGGAATCGAATTTAAAATTCCAGAAGTTGAAATCACAACAAACGACCTTGGAAAAGTTATAGATATTCAAAAGAAAATGCAAGATGAAAGCCATAAGCTTATTGAAGCTTTTATGGTGGCTGCAAACGAAGTTATTGCTGAGCATTTTTGCAAAAATAGAATCCCATTTGTTTATCGTATTCATGAAACACCAGATGGTGAAAAAATGGACAAATTCATTAAATACGCTAACACATTAGGGGTTGTTACTCATGTGAATCCAAACAAGGTAACTCCAAAAGATATTCAAACGATTTTAAAAGACATTGATGGAAAAGACTGTGAATATGCGGTTAATAAAATATGTTTGCGTTCTATGCAAAAGGCTAAATATAGCCCTATTTGCCTAGGCCACTTTGGGCTTGCGAGCACATTCTATTGCCATTTCACTTCTCCAATTAGAAGATACCCAGATCTAACAATTCATAGAATAATTAAGGATTATTTGCATGGTGAGTTGAGTGGAAATAAGTTGATAGAAATAAAGCACTTTGTGAGCGCTAGTGCAAATCAATCATCAGCAAGAGAGGTTATAGCCGATAAAGTTGAAAGAGATGTTGATGACTTATATAAAGCATTTTATATGAAGGATAAAATATTGGAAGAGTATGATGCGGTGGTTAGTGGAGTTACTTCTTTCGGGTGTTTTGTGGCACTTGATAACACCGTGGAAGGTATGATTGATTTTTACGATTTACCAGGTGGCGGTTATGTGTTTGAAGAAGAACATCAACAATTAAAAGGTGCAACAGATAAATACTATCTTGGTAAAAAAGTTAGGGTTAAAGTGATTAGTGTGGACACACAAACAAGAAGGATTAATTTCACATTGGCTTAATTGTGTTGATCAAAGGTTTTATAAATTATCGTTAAAAATGATTAAAAGTTTTATGTTAATTTCGTTTTTGAAATTTATAATGAACCTAGGTGAATTGAATTAAATTATGGGTGAATGATAACCAGTTTTATGCTATGCAAAAGTGAAAATAGTGTGAAATATAGCGTTTTCATAAATCAACTATTTTATATTAAAGTAGTTAAATTTTATATTAACTGCTTTTTTGGATTGCAAAATTGAAATAAAAGTGATATTATTACTCTATGGGAAATATAAAAGTAATTGTTAATAATAGAAAAGCATTTTTTGATTATGAAGTTCTTGACACAATTGAAGCGGGAATTGCGTTGGTTGGTTCGGAAATAAAATCTGTTAAAGCGGGTAACTGCAACTTAAAAGACTCGTTCATATCTATCACTCAAAATAACGAAGTGATTCTTAAAAATATGTTTATTAAAAGATTTGAGTATGATTCACTAGATGTTAGTGATGAGAAAAAAGAGCGTAAATTATTGCTAAAAAAGTCTGAAATTTTAAAGTTGCTTGCAAAAGTAAAAGAAAAAGGTATAACACTTGTTCCGCTTAAGTTATATTTCAATGGCAAATATGTGAAGGTTGAAGTTGGCTTAGTTCGTGGAAAACACACTTATGATAAAAAAGAATCTTTAAAGGAAAAAGATATTAAACGAGAAACGGAAAGGGAAGTTAAAAGATATAACTCAAACTATTAGTTTAATGTTATTATGTATTGCATTTATAGCCAATTTATGATATAATGTTAGTATGAGAATAATTGATTTTTTGATTTTATAATTTGTGAGATAATCCTTTTTAAAATTATTAAATTTTGTTTTATTCTCGTGTTTTAATTATATCACTATGGGGGCGTAATGGTTTCGACAGAATAGGGTTAGGCTAATTTAGCGCGTGGTAGGTTTCGTCTACCTTAAAACGAAAAACTTAAATTTAAATGCTGAAAATAGCGAATTAAAAGCTGTTGCCTAAGTGCTTAACAGCCGTTTAACTCAGTTTCTTCTATTGGCTGAGATTTAAACGTCATATAAATAGAATATTTTGCATTCAAGTTTGCGGGAATGCAAAAGAAATTTAGCAAAACCGTTTTTAAATTGCTGTTGGGTGGTGATTTAAAAATTAAATTTTTCACTCAACTAAACGCGTAGAAAAATTAGTGGAATCTATTTTGGAAGTGGGTTCAACTCCCACCGCTTCCACCAAGCAGGTATAGTTTAGTGGCAAAACGAGTGCTTCCCAAGCATTAGTTGCGGGTTCGATTCCCGCTACTTGCTCCAAGTGTGTTGTAAGAAAAGTCTTATTTCCTTACAACAATTATAAAATCGCTGAATAGCCCGTAAAATCAAGGGTTTCAGCGATTTTTTTATTTCTAAAATTTATATATTATTTGCCATTTTCAGCAAATTGAGTCTTATTTGGAGTGCCACGGGTAGTCCACTTTTTTTGATTATTTAGGAAATTAAGAAAAAATCAAACCTAGTCGCAAAATCAAAATAAATAATCAAACAATCAAAAGAAAAATCAAAGAAATCAAAAATAATCAAAAATAATCAAAAAATATATTTGAAATCCGTTTTTTGGGCGTTCAAGTTTGCTATCATATAGTAAACTAGGAGGGAAGTATAGATGATTATTGAATATAACAAAGTTGAAGCAATGGCAAGAGAAGTTGTAAGAAACTATTATGGATTTACATTTGAATTAACAAAAAGCAGTAAGTCGGAGTCATTATATCTATATATTCACTCTGACGGGTTTATGAAATCAATGAGAATTTCAAACCATAGAAACAATTATGATTATAGTTTTGATAAAGAAATAGTATCAGATAAAGTAAATAAAAAATGCCTTCACAGAGCCATTATAAACTTGTGCGAAGGACTTCAAAGAAAAAAATTAAATTATGGATTTAGAATGGTTGCATTGCAATTATCACAACAAAGAGTTTATTGTTAAGGTTTAACAATAACTACTTCCTTGTTTGCAATTTTCGCCATATTGATTGTCTGGTAAGTCCCACCAGACTTTTTTCCATTATAAACAGCAATTACACGATTAGAGTGATCAATCATATACTTATTGCGCTTTGCCATACAGCCATTGAAATAAAGGGTATCCGAGACAGTTGTAACCTTATCAGCAAGGCTCAAAATGTTTTGGTATCTCATTATACTTTCATCATTCCATTTGGCAGTTTGATTTATACAAGGCAAAGCACATTCTAAAATGATGTCAGGGTAGGTTGCTTTTAATTCAAGAACAATCTCAGCGGCAATCATATCAACACCAAGAGCCATACCAGAAATAAAGTGCTTGTAGCCTTCTTCAATGCTTGAGATAATTGCTTTCCTAAATCTACGCTTAAAAGCCCAATACCTTATTCCTGACTCATCATATTGCCAGGGTAATTGGGTTGGTCTGTGACCTGTAAAACAGCATATCAATTCCATAGTAGACACATAAACCTCCATAAGTGCAGTGTGCGACACCTATATAGTAATAAATTTTAACAAAAAAGTCAACAATAAGTGCAGACCACTTCACTTATATACACCAACCACTCATGTTAAAATTAAAAGTGAAGAATGGAGGTATATAAATGACTCTAAATAAAGCGTTTGCCCTTAGAATAAGCGACATTCTGGTAAAGAAAAATATGTCTAAGTATCAACTAGAAAAGAAATCAGGCATATCGCACTCTGCACTTAGATACATTTTCAATGAAGTAAACACAGATGTAAAGTTTTCAACCATCGTAAAAGTGGTGGAAGCATTGGATATGACACTAGATGAATTCTTTAATGATTCAGTTTTTAATCTTGACAATTTAGACACAGATTAAGTAAGGGAACATAAAAAATGAGCTATGATCTGAAGTGACCCCTACGGGGTTCACTTCAGATGAGTAGTTCTTTTTTTGTATATCACGAATAAAAGAATTTATTATTTAAAAAATAAAGTATAAAGGCATTTTTGATTGCATGAATACTATGAAAACTATGTGTTTAGTGTTTGATTATTAAAATGTTTGCGTTATGAATTAAAAGTATGATTTTTAATGCAATTTTTGATGCTTTTTAAGTGTTTTTTATAATTATTGTTATATTTAGTTTGAGAATATGCCAAAATATGATAATATATATAAAAATACTACATGAAATTGAGCATAAACCTGAGAATAATTTATCAAATAGGGGCAATTTAAATAGTATGCCGAATTTAAATGCTCCAAATTTAAATTTACAAACGGGACTTAGTTCATTAATTAAAAAAGATTTTAAAAGTGCGTTTGGAGGACTATCAGTAGTTGAAAAGAAATATTTCAATATTTTGCAAAACTATGCTCTAGATCAACCTAAAGCAAGATTAAAACCAAATAAATATGATGTTGCTATTGGTGTTGGTAACACAGATTATATTCGTATGTTTGTTAAATACAACACACTTATTGCAAGATTCAATAATCTTGAACTTAAAATAACTAGCCCTGAGGCGGTTACGCAAGCAAAACAAGAAATTAACGAAATCGTTGCAAAACTTCAATCAAAGAAAAAATAATCATTAAAATTTAAATCCTTAAAACTCCAAATGTTTAATCGGGTTTTGAGGATTTTTTTATTTTTATCAAAACATCATTTTTTGGCAAAAAAATTATTATTAGCTATTGCAAAAAAGATTTAAATGTGGTATTATATAAACACTATGTTTTGGCTTGTTTGTTGGATTAAAAGTCGATTTTAACACTAGTTATATTAGAATTATCTCGAGTATGGTAGTTTCTGACATTAAGTATGCGGTTATTGTCAAAAAATATAATATGTGTTGGTCAAAATGGAAAACTTTAAATTTTTTAATGCAAGGGGTTTATGTACGAATAAAATTCGGACCGCTTTACTCACACCAGATTTATAAGAGGTAGGATATGGTATTTTTAAAAATTTTATTGGAAATCACAATTTTGGTAGGCATTATTTTAGTTGGAACATTTTTATTGAGTTTTTTAATGGATCTTATTGTTTCATTATTTGACACCCATAAAGGTGTTTATTTCAATCGTATGGATTGGAGAGAAAACGTTGAGAGCAATAGAAGGAGCAAATCAACCACAACAAAAACAACAACAACTAAAGTTAAAACTAAAAATGAAGATGAAGTTGTTGTGTTAAATTCAGATGCCCCAAAGGATTACAAGTATGAAGAGAATTTATCAGAAGTTGAAGCAAAAAATGAAGATGATAATGTTTCTCAAATAGACTTTGATAAAGCTGTTCAAGAGCAACGCGAATTACAAGAAAAATTAGCAAAGCAAGATAATGCACCAGCTCAAGCTAATTCATTTTCAAGTGTTAATGCACCAGCACCAGCTAAAGCACCAGTACAACAACCTACGAAAGATGTTAATAGTGATGGATTAACAGATGATGAATTTGAAGATATCTTAGATGAAGTTACTGAGAAAGCATTAAAGGAATACAATAAATCTAAAAAAGATCCTGTTCAAGAAGCGAGAGTTGTTGAAGAGGTTAAACCGGTTAAGGAAGAAGTTGTTGCTAAATCAAGCGAATCCGGAGATTCTGAAGAGATTTCAAAATTGAAGGAAGAGATCGAAAAACAAAAAGAAGAACTTGAGGCTTTAAAGAAAGGTTTAGCTGAGTCACAAGTAAAAGAAGAAAAACCAGTTCAAAGCAAGGAAGAACATAAACCAATTAGATTTATGGTTAAGAAGCCTGCTAAGAATGTTGAAGAAGAAAAGAAACAAGCTGAAATTAATGAGTATAAATCTCAAATTAAAGAAAAAGAAAGAGAAATCGAAAATCTTAAAAATAAAATGCTTGAAGATAGAGATAGAGAAATTGAAGACCTTAAACGTCAACAAGCTGAAAATAATAGAAAATCTAAAGTTATTTATCATGGTGCACCAAATAACGATTATAGGCAAGATTATAGAAATGAAAAATCTCGTTCAAGATATTCTCGCTATGATGATGAAGAAGATTATTATGGCTATGGTTATGCCGATAGAAAATCAAGGCGTGAAAAAGAACTTGAAGAACAAAATCAAAAACAATTACGTGCTTTGCAAGAAATTCAAGACCAATATGCTAAGGACTTGAAAGACTTTGCTGAACTTAAAAAAGAATGGATTGAAAGAGAGCAAAAGAATCAACAAGCTCAAGCTCAAAATAATAATGATAAAAAAGTTATTGATTCAATTGTTCGTGACCTATCAGTTTCTAAGAAACAACTAAAAGAAAGAGAAAAAGAAATTGAGGAATTAAAACAATACAAAGAAAACTACAATAAAGAAAAAGAAGAACTTGATGCTTTAAAACAAGAGTGGAAAGCAAGGGAAGAAGAACTAGTTGAAACTCAAAGAAAGCAAAGGCGTGAAGATCTTGCAAGGATGGATGAGATCAATCGTGAACTTTATGCTTATAAGCGTGATATTCAAGAAAAGCAAGAACAAATAGAAAAATTAACGAAGCAAAAAGAAGATTATTCTAAAGAAAAACAAGAATTAGAGCAATTAAACGAAGAACTAACAAATAGAGAAAATGAGTTGCTTGTTATGCAAAAGCAACAACAAGAAGAAAATAAGAAAATTGTTGAAGCTATGAACAATAACTTGGAATTATCTAAGGAAGAAATTAAAGCTAAGCAAAAAGAAATTGATGACTTAATTAGCATTAAAGAAGATTATTCAAAAGAAAAAGAAGAACTTGAAAAGTTAAAGATGGAATGGGCTAGAAAAGAAGAAGAACTTAACGAAATTCAAGCAGAACAAAGAAAAGAGAATCAAGCATTAGCAGATAAACTTGCACAAGAGCAAGAAAAATCAAAGCAGGTTATAGACGGAAAAGAAGCTGAAATTATTGCATTAAGAAAACAAAATGAAGATACAACTAAAGAAAAAGAAGAGTTAGATAACTTAAGGCAAGAGTGGAAGGCAAGAGAGGAAGAACTTCAAAAAATTCAAGCAGAACAAAAAGATGAAGATAGAAGAACGATTGAAAAACTTGAAAGAAATTTGGAAGTGTTCAAACAAGATATTAAAGCTCGCCAACAAGAAATTGAAAATTTAAAGAAAATAAATGAAGATTATTCTAAAGAAAATGAAGAACTAGAAGCATTGAAACAACAATGGGAAGACAAAGAAGCTGAGCTTTTAGCAATTCAAGAGCAACAACAAGAAGAAAACAAACAAAATATTGAAAAATTAACGAGTGAGTTAGAATCTTCAATGGCTGAAATGGAAGCTAAAGAACAGGAAATTCTTGAGTTGAAGAAACAAAAAGAAGACTTCTCAAAAGAAATTGAAGAACTTGAAAACTTAAAGCTTGCTTGGGATTTAAAAGAAAAAGAATTAATATCTGCTCAAAATCAACTAAAAGAAGATGAAAGAAAGCAGGTTAATAAGATGGCTAATCAATTGGAAGAATTAAAAGATATAATTGAAAGCCATCAAAAAGAAATTGAAGACAAACAAAAAGAAATTGAAGATAAAGAAGCTCAAATTCAAGATCTACTTAAAAAACAAGAAGATTCAAGCAAAGAAAAAGACCAATTAATTCAACTTAAAGAGGAGTTGAAGAATAAAGAAGAAGAATTGATAGATTATCAATCTCAAGCTGAAATTGAAAGAACTGACTTGCTAGAAAAAATCAATAAAGAATTAAACGATGCTAAAAGAGAAATTGCTGAAAAAGAAGAAGAAATAAGGCAACTAAAGAATAGCAATTCAGATTATTCTGACTTAGAAGAAGAGGTTCAAGGCTTAAAAGATGACTTAAAATTAAGAGCTGAAGAATTAAGAGCAATTAGAGAAAGTCAAAACGCTAGCAAGGTTGAAACAATTGTTGTTCCAGCTGAAAACGACAATAAAGAATCAATTTATGCAAAAATAGCAAAAATGAATTCAAGAATTGTTAAGATTATGAATAACACAGCTAAAATCGAAAAAGAAAACTATATCAAAAAGGTTGAATCTGTTGAAAATAGTAAGAAAAAAGAATTAGCTGAAAAGAAAAGAATTAACGATCAAAAGAAAAAGCAGTTGGAAAGATTGAATAGAAATATCAAAGCTTTGGATTTAAAAGCTGTTACAACTCCAATTGCTAATGCTCCAAATCAAAACAATGCAACAATTGAATTTGCACCAAACAAAAGAATAATTGTTGAAACAAAAACAGAAGAAACTTTTGAATCAACAACCACAAATGGTTCAGAATCAAAATCAAAGATTACTCCAATTGAAATTAAATCAAAAACTACTGAACCAACAATAGTTATTGAAGATAAATCATCAACAAAGCCTGCCTACGAAAAACCAACTCAAAGTAAAGATTTCTATGTTGAAAGACTAGAAGTTTTAGAAAAAGAACTTGCAGAAGCTGAAAAAGACCTAAAAGATAACAACAAAGAGTATCTTCCTTTAGTTAGAATCAAAAATAGCTATGAAAGAAATTATCAAAAACTTCAAGCTAAAGAAATGAGCATAGCTCGCCAAAAAGTTGCCCTTTACGGCGTTAGAAACAATGCAAACTTATCTGAAGCAAAAAAAGAAAAATTAGATAACGATATGAAAGTTCTAGAGCAATTAAAAGATACTGTTTTCACAAGCGAACAAATCATCCGTTCCAACCGTGATAGATTTCCGGAATTAGAAAAAAATAACAAACTAATAAAGAAACACATCAAAAGATTGAATGATGATATTGCTAGTGTTAAGAATTCTATAAGCTGGTTTAGAATAAACTCATAGAAAAAAGAGCAAAATACTGCGCTATACTGCGTTACTGAAAACCCAAAACCAATAGTCATTTATGTAAATAAACTTCTATGATTTTGGGTTTTCGAGCCTGGTCTAGTTTGCATTTTACTCTTTTTTCATTTCTTTGAATGAGTTTAAAACGAAATTGTTTTTTTTCTATTGACTAGATAGTTTTATTAATAATTAAAAAAAGTCCGCGAATTAAAATGTATTTAATCCTATGGACTCTTTATCTTACAAAAAAATCGTGCAATTGCTTCCGATACTGTTACATAAGCATTTACATACTAACTAGCTCATTCAAAGCTACCTTATGGCACATAATTAGATCCACTTAATGCTGCTTTCTTCCGAACCTGACATGGTTCATGGTTAACTATTGCATAAGACTTTAAAATCAACACTAACTAATATGCAAAAAACTTATAAACTAACATACCTCGAGCAATCATCAGCCCCGCTATAGTTGGTTTCGGGTTACAGGGCACAACTAGCTCCCCGCCTAGCACGATATTATATTATAGCATATTTAAAATATTTTTGCAATGATTTAATAAAAACAAATTGTTTTCATTAACAATATGTGTAATTATTTAATATTAAGATAAAATTTGGCAAAAATCATTATAACATTAATAGTTTAATAAAAAGTATTGTTCAGATGATGCAAATAAATTAGTAATTGGTTAATTATAAAAGTAGCATTTTTATTATTTTAATGTTTTGCAAGTTTGTTTAATTGTCAATTTTTAAAATTGATGGCTAACTTGTGATTAATTGTTTGTAATTATTTGTTTATTTTTATTAAATTTGTTATCATATTATATATTTGAAATTTTTGGAGAAATTATGGCTTTAGTTAAAGATAATACTGGTAATGCGATTAGATTTATTAATTGCTACAATAAAATTGATAGTGCACTAAGAACACAAGGTGACATGAAACGTTCGATTAGTTACACAGAAGCGGTTAAACGAGCTGCAAGAACCAATGAGCTTGTTAGAAAATATGAAGATGATTTAATAGATTATGGTAGATTAAGAAATGCGATTGTTCATAATTCAGATGATAACGAAGTAATTGCTGAACCTAAAACAGAAGTGGTTGAGAATTATGAGAGAATAACAAATTTGATTTGTACGCCACCTCTTGCAATTGATACCGTTTGTAATAAAAACTTTTATAAGATTGAGTATAACGAAAAAATTGCTGATGTTATGAAATTAATGTATCAAAACGGAGTTAGTAATTTACCGATTTATAAAAACCAAATGCTTATTGGCGTTGCTAATGCAAATAAACTAACAAAGTTAATGGGTAAAAAAATCTATGAGAAGGTTGATATAAATAATTATATTATTGAAACTACGATTGAAGAATCATTAAAAGAAATGATGTTTGATAATTATTACACAATTTCTGATTCAAAAATAACGCTTGATAAAGTTTTAAACCTTTTCACAGAAAATAGAAAGTTATTGATTATTATAATAACAAAAACTGGCAGTTTGCTTGAAAGTCCAATAGGAATTATTTCTGTTGGCGATATTATGGATATTAACAAAATACTTGATAATTATGTTTAAAATGAGATGAACACTTATAATCAAATAAAAGGTTTAAATAACCAAACAAGTTTTTTATTTGATAAAAGTAAATTTATATATTTTAATTTATTAGGT
>CAKVOF010000028.1 GCA_934778125.1 uncultured Clostridia bacterium | reverse complement strand
CTTCAATCAAAACTAGGTTAATATTCATTCAAAATTGAATTATTTGTTTTAAAAAAAGGTTCTTTTAGCGAAAAAAAGAGCCTTTTTTGTTGAATTTTAAGTTTAAATTTAAATTTAAATTTAATTATTTGCTTTTATTTAGTTTTGGATAGGTTAATCATTGATTTTAAGGGCTAAATGTGATAATAAATCTTTGAAAAATAGTAAGTTTTTAAGCTATATAAAAAGCTTTTTGGTAATGACTCAAAAATAGGGATAAAACTTCTCAAATAACACTTAAAAAATGGCTAAATAAAGCCATTTTTTTATACTCAAAATTTACAAAAAGTGCGTTAATTTATTGACATTTTTTGACAAATATTTTATAATATAGTATAGTTAAAATTGGGCTTAATATAGCCACATTTTAACAATTTTAATTGAAAATTTCCAGTTCAATTAAAAGCATAATATTTTAATCATTTATTTGTTGGCTTTAGTTTAATTTCAGAGTTAAAAAATTCTATATATTTAATTAATATTTATTTAATTAATTTTAACTAAAAGTGTATATGAATAAATGGTTTTATAAAAAATAAAGTATGCAAATGGGGTTTAATTATGGATAGTAAAAATTTTCATAACAATCAAGAGAACAAAAATAAAAAGGTTAATAGTAACGCTAGTGACACTGGCGGTTTTAGCTATGATGAGTTCCAAGCTCAAAAGCGAGATGATGCTTTAAAAAGGCTTGCCGATAAAGGAATAAAAGTTAACACAGAAGAAAACGAAAAAAAGAAAAAACGTTTGCTTCTTTTAATTCCACTGTTTATATTCTTACTAACAGGGGCTGTTATTGCTATACTTACTTTTATGCCAAAGAGAGCAGCTAAGCATTGGTTAACAGTTCGCTATCTTCAAGAAGAAACAGTTTCTGGTGATCAGGATAGGCAACTTGTGCTTAGCGGAACTTTGATTAAGTCTATCAAGATTCCTCGCCAAACGGGTTGGGAGTTTGAAGGCTGGTACTTAGATGAAGATTTAGAATTACCTGCTGATGAAAATTATATGATTGAAAGGGACACAATTCTATATGCTAAGTTCAATCCTATTTACTACACCATTACATACCACTTCACCACAAGTTCTCGTGGCGAACAAAAAAGTTATGAAATTATTTATCATGCCCCAAATGATAATATAAATGAAAACAATGCAGGAGCAAAATTCAGATATAACTCAGATGTTGTGTTAATTGCTCCAAACAAAATAAGAAGTCAAAAAGGTTTAGCATATTTCACTAGTCCACAAGGAAGATACGATAAAGATAAATATTGCGATCGTTTTGCAGATTTCACAAAAGAATTAGGTTACAAAATTTTATATGCATGGAATACCAAAGATGATGGAACTGGAATTTCATACACAATAGATTATGAAAACACAAGTGTTGCTGATGTTATTAAAATGCCAGACTGCGATAAAACTAAGAACTTAGATTTATATGCACAATTCAAAGGTGAAGAGAGAGCGGTTGTGTTGCATAACTCTTTAGATGATGATGCTTCAATATTTTATGCAACTAACTACGATAAAAACACTCCTATAATAAATACCGAAACAACAATAGGTGCTGTTACTAATTACTATGGCGTTAAGTATTTTGAAAATTTATCAGACCTTGATCCTAATAAAAATTTCTTAACAAAGTATGGTTATAGATTTAAAGGTTGGTCTTTAAGTAAAGAAAATCCTAAACTCGTTGAAACACAATATCCATTTAAATCAGATAGCACAGGAAAAGACCAAATTGTTGTTGGAGACAAAAAGTATTATGTTGCTGCAGACCTATATGCAATGTTTGAGCCAATAGAATTTGATGTTGTGTTTAGATATGAAGATGGTGCAGAAACTAGTAAAACCATTAAATTATCTTATGGTGCTCAAGAATCTGCCAGTTTAACTCAATCTGACATCAAAAAGCTTGTTGAAAACGGGGAATATGCATTTTCTGTCACAAACAATGGTGTTATTGTCAAAAGCGGTTATAAATTCGTTAAATGGGTTGATTCTTTCGGAAATGAAATATTTGAGAAAGTTCAATTAAATGAAAATTCATATTACTATGTGTTTAAACCAAGTGCTGAGAACCGTTATCAAACAGATGCAAACGGAAACCCTAAAGATCCAATCATTATTGCTGAGATGAAAACCGAAACAATTGATTATGCAATTCAATTGGATTATGGAAAAGATTCAAAAGGAAACGATTTCTATAATGCAACAATTGCAAAAATTCCATACACAATTGAAACTTCTTACACTCTTCCAGCAGAAACTGAGATTAGAAGAATTATTAAAAATAGTGGAAACACATTTATTGATGACTATGAGTTTGATGGTTGGAAAGTTACAGCAATCGATGAGAATGGAACAAACATTATTTTAAACTCATTAATCGATAAAGTTGAAAATGGTGATTCTATTTCATACGTGTTTAATAAAGATTTGATGTATTATGGAAATGTTTCAATTTCTGCTCAATGGAAAATTAAAACATACACAATTGATGTTGTGAATAATGGAAACGAATATTATTCATTCAAAGAAGGTGAGTTGGAAAATGGTGGCTCATATAACTTTACAAATCTAACATCAAATAAATTTATATTTGAAGCTGGAGAAAGTAAAGCGTTTAAGTTGCAAATTGAAAACACTTATTCTCAAATGTTTAGAAAAGTTATCACAATCGTTACAAACGAGGGTGAGTTTACATTAAGTATTTCTGATCCAACAGATTTAGCAAGTGGAGAAACTAGAAGGGTTATCACACTAGAGAACTCTAACGGATTCACAATCACTGGTGGTGAAAGCAATAACTACACAAATGTAACTCTAGTTAAAAACGAAAGAGTTTATTTCTCAATTAAGGCAACGATGAACGATGCTGAGTCTTCTTGCGTTTTGGAATTCACTGGAATTAGAAGTGACTTCACTATTAAAATAAAAGAAGATATTCAATGGGTTGTTAACTCTTACGATGTTTTGTTTAAAGAAATTCATAGTTTAACATACGATGCTAGTGCTATTTCAAACGATGTGTTTGAAATGGTCGGTGGAGTATCTAAAAAATTATCAATCAATAAAATAACATACAATCAATCAATTTCAGATTTAAGCACTAGGAATTTAATTGCAAAAGAAAATAGTGATTTATATTCATTTATTGGCTGGTACGAACTAGTTGATAATGGAACAAGCAAAGAATATATTCCTTACGATTTCAGTAAGAAAATAACACAAACCACAACTTTATACGCATACTTCAAAGAAAATGCAAAAGTTGAATTGTATTTATATAATGCTAGAACAAGTTCGTATAGCTTATATAAAACTATTTCTAATATCAAGTCTGATGGAAAAACAACAATTGCAACTTTAATAAGCAGAGGTGACACAAAAGTTGCTTCAATTGCTGGCTATGAATTCTCAAACTGGTGCGTTGGCGTGGCTGATGAGAATGCAATTGGTGGCGTTAGATTAGAAAGTAGTTTTGATGATGATTCAATCAAATCACTTAAAGTTGTTGAAGATTTAAAATTCTATGGAAAATATAATCCTATTGAATACAGCATCGTGCTAGATTTAAATGGTGGTTCAGTAAGTGCTGATGTTGATGTAACTGGATTAAAATACAACATCATTGATGGATTTGATTTCACAACTGGCGACAACACAAAGTACAATCCAACACAAGAAGGTAAAGTGTTTGCTGGTTGGAAAGTTAGAAGATTAACAAAGTTATACGCTCACAAATTGAACGTTGATTCTGTTACGGGCGAAATAACAAAAGGAAATGCCGGTTGGGTTCAAGTTGATGCAATCATTTGCGCAATTGCAAAAGGGTTCTATTCTAATGATTCTAGCACGATTCAAACTGGCTCATATGGAGATATTGAATTAGTTGCGAACTGGACTGATAAACAATATGAGGTTTCAATTCCAACAAACACAGAAATAACTTATCAAGTTAAGCCAGGCTCAAACATTGTGTCATTCGGCTCAAGTTATGTTTTCTCATTCAATTTAAAAGATGAATATAGTATGAGTAATTTTGAAATTTCATTCTCTAATGATAATGATAATGTTAAAATTTCAAAAGCAGACTTAAATGGCTACACTGGATTTGTTGGTGCAACATTCAGTGTTAACACTAGAGTAGTTGATGGTGTTTTTGAAATCACAATTTCAAAGATCAAAGCAAATGTTAATGTTTCTATAAGTGGAATTGGTCAAAATAAATACACGGTTGAATATTATAAGAGTATCAATGGTTCAACAACTTTAATCGAAACAAGAGAGATTGCTCATGGCGCTGTTTATGCAAAACCAGCTGTTGGTGAAACTGGCTACACATTAAAGGGTTGGTTCACTGAAGCTAATGGTGCTGGCGATAAAGTTGATAACAATGCAACTGCAACTGCCAATACTAAACTTTATGCTTATCTTGTTGCAACAAATTATAATATTATATATGTGGATAGCGATAATAACATTATATCTATGAACGATACTGAAGATATTTACTTTATTTATGGTTCAATTGTTGCTAACACATTCACAATTTTAGCTAACACAACTCTTCCAACAAGTGATGTTGTTAAGATTAGAAAATCTGGATTTGTGTTTGCTGGTTGGAAAGTAAATGCTATCACAGAGCAAGTTGCTGGCGAAGGTGCTAAAATTTATGGAATTGTTAATGGCGTAAAGAAAGAACTTGCCGTTGGTGATATTGTTAGTGAAATTAGTGAAAATTCTTATGGCTCAATCACACTTGTTGCTGTGTTTAATGTTAATACCTTAACAATCAACGCTGAGAATGGTGAAGGTTACACAATCACTCCAAATAGCCAAACAGTTAATTATGGTTCTGATGCCACATTTGATCTTAAACTTGATGAAAGTTATGCTCAAGGTGAATTTGATGAATCAAATATTGAAATAAATGGTTCTTCTGATGTTGAGGTTTCGAAGAAACTTGATGATGATGGCAATGTTATTCCAGGTGAATATGTGATCGTTGTTAAAAATGTTACAGAATCTATCACGTTAACAATTAAAAATGTTGCTAAAAACGCATACAATTTTGTACTTGATCAAACATCAAGTAAGTACATAATTGTAAACTTAACTGGTGTGGCTGGAAACAAAGTTACTCATGGGGAAAATGTTTCATTTAAAATCAACCTAAACACAAATGGTTACAACGCATATAAAGTTTTGGTTAATGACATTGAAATTGGTGAAACAATCCCAAATGTTGAAAATGCAACTTTAGAAAACGATATGGTTTCACTAACAAACATTACTGGTGATGTTGAAATTGAAATCCAAACAACATTAACAAACTACACAATTTCATTTAATTTAGATGATGCAAAATATGTTAGTGCAACTCCAATTGATAATATAACATTCACAGTTGAAAGTGAGAAAATAACTCTTCCAACTGCAACAAGAATTGGTTACACATTCTTAGGTTGGTTTGATGGATTAGATAACAAACATACTGTTGTTCCATCTGGTTCATATGGAGATAAAACGTTCATTGCTAAATGGAATGCTATTGAATACACCATCACATATGACTTAAATGATGGCATAAACTCAAACAATAACCCAAATATTTTCACAGTTGAAGACACAATCAATTTGGAAAGTGCAAGTAAAGAAGGTTACACGTTTGATGGTTGGATTTTGGTTAACAGCATTAATCATTTTGTTAATAAAAATGAAGAAACTATTAGTGCTGGAACAATCATTTCTTCTATTAAAAACGCATATGGAAATATTTCACTAAAAGCATCTTTCACTATAAACACAAACGCTGTTATGTTTGGATCATCAAGTAAAGATGGTTATAAATTTACATCTGATGAAGAAGGATTAACTTCAGTTGAATTAGAAAATAGTGTTGAATACAATTCTAACTATGAATTCTATTTAACAATTGCTGATAGTTACTCTCAAAACCTAATAAATGGTGTTCATTTAAAAGCTATTATAAACAAAAATAGTACTAACGAAATCATCACAATCGCAACAATTAAAACAACTGGAATCACATACACAAATAATGGTGGTGTGGTTATAGAAGTGGCTAAAGTAAGCGATTTAGTTTATAAAGTTACGATTAAAAATATTAAACAAAGAGTTGATGTTTCTATTGATGATCTTTCTATCAACACATATCAAGTTAAATTGCAATATCCTGTTGGTTTAACAATCTCAAATGAAAACGCAACTTCTCAAAACAATATTTATAGCATTGAATATGGAAAGAATTTTACTTTCACATATACTTTATTAGGTGGCTATGAAAAATCTGCTGATTTCAGCATTGAAACTGGGTTTGAAAATGTTTCTGATAATCTTGGAGATGTAACGATTTCTAATATCGTTGCAAACACAACCATTGTTATCAAAGGTGTTGTTGAATCAAATTACAATGTTGAATTCAATATTCCAAAAACGAACAACGGAATTATTGCTAGTGGTTATGATGTTTTAAAAACAATATCATTCACCGTAACAAAGGAAGTTTCTAATGATGAGTTCCCAAATTATGCTTTAAATGGTTATGATTTTATTGGTTGGTTTGATGAAAACGACAATAAGGTTGAAGAAATTTCTATTGGAACTTATTCAAACATTAAACTATATGCAAAATTAACTGCAAGAACATATACTATAAACTTAAATAAAAATGGTGGTGAATTTGCTGAAGGTGTTGAAACATCAATCACAAAGAACTTTGGCGAAGCAATCGCTCTTCCAAATGAAAGTCAAATTTCTAGAGTGGCTTATAATTTTATGGGTTGGCTAAACGGAAATGAGAGAGTTTCTTACACAACAATGCCATATCTTGGTGAAAATAATTCTTCAGTAACCTTAAATGCAGAGTGGTCTGCTATTGAATATCAAATCACTTATGATGTTAATGGTGGTGAAGATATTTCAAATCAAACTTTCACAATTGAATCAAATGATTTCAACTTACAAAAAGCAACAAGAATTGGTTATGAATTCTTGGGTTGGGAAGTTGTTTCAATTGATGAAATTAACTTAATTAATGGTGCAAAGTTAGTTACTGAGGCTGTTTTAGGCGTTGATTACTCAATAACAACTGGTTCATATGGAAATATTAGCTTGAAAGCTAAGTATAATGTTAGGGAATACACAATTAACTACTACTCAAATGGCGTTAATGTTAGAGAGTTCTTAACTCCAAAAACTTATGAATTTAGTGCTGAAAAATCATATAATCTTCCAACAAAAGCCGAAGTTGAAGCAAACACAAATGTTTATGTGAATGGCTATCAATTTGATGGTTGGTACTTAAACGATAAATTCAGTGGCGATAGTGTGGTTTCAATTCCTGCAAATGCAACTGAAGATAAAACTTACTATGCAAAATGGGTTGCTTTAGATTATGAAATCGCATATTCATTAAACGATGATGATTCAAGTTTTAAAGCAACAAATCCAAACACTTTAGTTTCATACACAATTGAATCAAACGATATTGAAATTCTTGATGCCACAAGAGTGGGTTACACTTTTGCTGGTTGGAAGGTAACTAGCATATCTGGAGTTTCTGGCTATTTAGCAACTCAAATCAATGGGCTTGTTGGCGAAAGCCAAAAGGAAGTTGCCGTTAATGATATTATTAAATCTATTATTAAAGGTTCATATGGTTCAATTTCTTTAGAGGCTCAATGGACTATAAATGAATACAACATCACATATTCTTCAAATCTAACGGGCGAAACATTCGCGAATACAAATAGTAACACATACACCATCACAAGTGGAATTGCTCTAGCTCAAGCAAGCAAAGAGGGTTATGAATTCAAAGGCTGGAAGATTGTTTCGTTAAGTGATACTGATTCTAAATATTTAGGTAGAAAACTTGGAAACACTTACGAAGCAAACGATGATGAATTATTAAAGGTTGGCGATGTTATTACTTCTTTATCAATTGGTTCATATGGTGAAATTTCACTTGAAGCACAATTTGAATTAATCACATACGCAATCACATATTCAAATGATATTGGATTTGCATTTGATTCAAATAATAACCCAAAAACATTCAATGTTGAAACTGAAAATATAACATTAAGCGAACCATCAGTTTCAGGCTTCACGTTCTCTAAATGGCAAGTTGTTGGCGAAATCAAAAACATTGATGGAACAACAATTTCAAACGGAACAATTATCACAGAAATAAAGAAAGGCTCTTATGGAAATATTGAGCTAAAAGCTATTTTTGGTGCTGAATCTTATAACATTTATTACTATGACAACGCAGAACTTATCGAAACAGGTTCATACAAAAAATCAGCAACAGGCGAAACAGTTCTAGATACCACAGTAACTAAAAATGGTTACACGTTCGCAGGTTGGTATGCAAGCAGAGATTTATCAGGTGAGAAAGTTGAAAAATTCTCAAACAACACAACTGGAGATAAATCATTCTATGCAAAATGGACTATTGTTAAATACTACATTTCATTCGAACTAGATGGCGGAATTAATAATTCTGGAAACACTAACTACACAGATGAAAGTGGTGCTAAATACGAATTCGATATCACAAAGAATATCAGTTTATATGAAGCTACAAAATCAGGCTACACATTCGCAGGTTGGAAAGTAACATCAATCGCTGGAAAAGTTATAAGTGGTGGTGATAAAATTTCTTTAAATCAATTATTAAAAACAACTGACCACATCTCTAATATTGATGCTGGAACATTTGGAAACATCACATTAACTGCAACTTACACAACTGATGATTACTCAATCAACTATGTTTTAAATGATAACGCAAGTTATCAAGCAACAAATCAAAACACAATTAATTCGTTTAAAGTTGATAGTGAAGATATCACTCTTAATAGTGCAACAAGAACTGGTTACACATTCGTTGGTTGGTATGTTGCTGAAAACAATATTTCAAACATAAATGGCAAAAATTACTCAGTTGGTGAAAAAATTGAAACAATATTCAAGGGAACTTATGGAAATATCAAACTTTCTGCAAAATGGACTCCAATTGAATACACAATTTCATATAAACTAAATGGTGGTGCTTTTGCAACTGACTACACAAAACCAGAAAAATTCACAGTTGAAAGCAAAGATATCGCTCTTCCAACAGCATCTAATGTTTCAAGAACTGGTTACACCTTCTTAGGTTGGTTCACAACAAACGATGAAAGTGGTGTTAAAGTTACAGAATTTACTCCAAGCAGTGCTGAAAATGTTACTTTCTATGCTAAATGGGAAATTATAACATACACAATTGAATACTATTATTCTGAAAATGGTAAGATTGCAAGTGCTTTCAATAGTGATTTAATAAACGTTCCATATTTTGTTGAAGACACAACTGGAAAAACAACATTCACAATTGAATCAGAAACCATTAATCTTCCATTGTCAGCTAAATTTGGTTATGATTTCAATAAATACACAATCAAATCTACCGATGGAAAAGTTAATGGCTTAACAAGTGGCGAGATTGTTAGCGTTAATAAAGGTTCATATGGAAACTTAAAAGTTATCGCTGAATATAGCCCAAGCAAATCATATAACTTTAGTGTGGTTTCGCAAACTGGCTATGAAGTTACTGCTATTGCGAACGAAAATGTTAGCCATAATGGTGAAAAAGTAATCACATTCTCACTTTCTCAAGAATTCACTCAAAGAGTTGAAGATGTGGTTATCAATATCAACGGAACTGAATTAATATTAAATTCATTAAATAAAACTGGTTTAGTTCGTGCAACTGATAACAAAATCGTTAATAGTGAATACTTAGAATATCAAAATGAAATTGTTTACAACGCAAATTATAGTTTTGATAGTGAAACAAACACGTTTACTCTAACAATTTCAAATATCAAGCGTGATGTTGAAGTTTCGTTTAGTGCGTTAACTGAAAATAATTATTCTGTTACTCTTCCAGAAACATCATCTCAAATTGGTTACACAATTTCAGCAAATCCAACTGTTGAAACTGACACATTGGAAAGCATTGTTTATGGAAACGGAGTTAATATTTCGTTTAGTTTAAAAGAAGGTTACACTCAAAGTGATAGCACATTTAATATCGTTATAAATGAAACTGAATTAACATTAACTAAAGATTCAACAAATGGTGAAATTGCTGGCAAATTTAGTTATGCTTTAACCAAAGTTGGAAACACATACTCTCTTGCGTTATCAAATATCAAAGAAGATATTAATATTGCAATTGAAAAAGTTAATCCAAATAAATACACTTTAACTTTGGATTTCTCATATCGTGACGGTTCAGGTGAGCCAACTCAAATTGAAGTTATTTATGGAAAAACAATTGGCGAGGCGTTAGGCAGAAATAATATTTACTCATCAATTAATCTTCCTGCATCTGCTTCATTTGCTGGTTGGTACACATCATATAGCAATAATGGAACAGCTGATAACTGGGCTGATGACACATTTGCAAACGAAGTTACAATTTCAACTATTATTGAAAATGCAATATTTGAAGGGCTTGAAAATGGTTCAATCACAACTTTATATGCTAGATACACATTAGGTACATTAAAAATCACTTATATGTACAACAATGGAACTGGTTTAGTTGAAATTGATGATGCTTCAGATACCGCAACTATTAAAGCTTCATTTAATGGCGTAACACACCCAACAAACTTCAGTACAGATGACCTTCCAATTTCATTGGCAAATAGTAATCCAATTAGAGAAGGTTACACTTTCAAAGGTTGGTTTGAAGAAAGTTCATTAACTAACAAAATTGAAACTATTGATGGCGTTACAACCAATGTTACTGTTTACGCAAAATTTGAAGAAAACAAATTCAACGTTTCAGGTTTAACAACAGTTGATGGCGAATATTCAATTTCTAATGCATCAACTCAAACAACATTTAAATACCATTCAGATTTTGATAAATCATATTCATTCAATTTTGAATTAGATAGCAAAACAACTCAATCTATTGATTCGTTTGTTATAAAAATTAATGATGTGGAACTAACAAATGCGTTAGTTAATCAAACAATTTCAGGAACAAACTTCAAAGCTAGCATTTCAAAAACTGGTGATGTCTACACAATCACAGTTAGCGAAATTAGGGCAGATATCAATATCAGCGTGGAAGGCATTGAAGTTAATAAATATAACTTAACGTTGCCATCAGTTGTTGGTTTAACACTAACACCAGTTGCATCAACCGTTAACTATGGCGAGAGCTTCGTGATTTCTTATGCAACTTTAGATGGCTACGAAATTAAAGGTGACTTAACTATCTCATTAATCCCAGCAGAGTTTAATGCAGTAGTTGATTCATCAGCTAAAACAATCACAATTTCTAATGTTACAGCAAACATTGAAATTCAAAAGATTGAAGGCGTTAGTGAAATCGTTTACACAATTGAATATATAAACAAATATAACGGAAATGCAATTACCGTTACTAACTCAAATAAAACAAAATTCACAATTTCAGATTTAACCGATGGCATTCAATTAGTTGATATCATTTCAACTGGTTACTCTTTCAATGGCTTTAAATTGAATTCAGATTTAAGTGGAGATAGAGTAACATCAATCACAACTTTAGGAAACAAAACCCTATATGGTGATTGGTCTATCGATTCAAATAAAATTGAATATGATTTGAATGGTGGAGATTGGAAAGTTGGCTATGTTGCTCCAACATCATACGACTATGAAAAAGAAATTACTCTTCCAACAACTGAAAACGTTTCAAAACTTGGTTACACATTTGCAGGTTGGTTTGATAACGCAGGACTAAGCGGAAATGCAGTAACAAAAGTTGAATTAAATTCAACTGGTGATAAGAAATTCTATGCTAAATGGGACACAATCACTTATTCAATCACATATCAATTGAATGATGGAAATTGGGCTGAAAATTATACTGCTCCAAGTGAATTCACAATTGAAAGTGAAGCAATTACACTTCCAAGTGCAGAAAACATTTCAAAAGAAGGATTTGTGTTTGGCGGTTGGTTCGAATCAAACGCATTTGATGGAAACGCTGTTTTATCAATTGCAACTGGTTCAACTGGAAATAAAACATTCTATGCTAAATGGACTGAAAAGAATTTCACTATTAAATTTGAAACAAATGGTGGAGTTGCTGTTGCAGATAAACAAGTTAAATTTGGGGATAAATTTGCAATGCCATCAACCACAAAAGTTGGGCACTTTAACTTAAAATGGGATATTGAGGGTGGAGCAACTTACAATGTTGGTCAAAACTTCATAGTTTCTAACCTTGGTGAAAACAACGCTGTTATCACATTTACTGCAAAATGGGAAGTTGAAACATACACAATCACATTTGAAGTTCAAGGCGGAAAAGCAGTTCCTTCAGTCACAGCAAAATATGGTGAAGAAATCACTCTTCCATCAACAACAAAAGATGGTTACACATTTGTTAACTGGAGTGATATAGTAAGTGCAACATACAATGCAGGTGCTAATTACACAGTTCCAGATCTTGGTGAAAACGGGGATACTATTTCTCTATTCAACGCAAATTGGAGCATCAATTCATACACAATTTCGTTTAATTCAAATGGCGGAAGTGATGTTGACTCAATTACTGCTGAATACAATGCATATATAAATCTTCCAGCTCCAACGAAAACTGGCTACACATTTGCAGGTTGGTTCAAAGATAACACCACATTCTTAGATGAATTTAATGAAGTTAAAATGCCTGTTTTGGAAGGCGGATTAACTCTATATGCTAAATGGGAACTTATAACATATAGCATCACATATAACTTAAATAATGGTGAATGGAAATCAGGATTTACTCCAATTTCAACATTCACAATTGAAAGTGAAAAAATCACTCTTCCAACTGCAGATAATATTTCAAAACTAGGTTACACATTCCTAGGCTGGTACACATCTGAAACATTTGAAACTGATTCAAAAATTGATTCAATTTCAACTGGCTCAACTGAAAACAAAGTTGTTTATGCTAAATGGAGCACAAACGCATACTCAATCACATATAACATGAATGGCGGTGAGTGGGCTAAAGATTATATTGCTCCAAGCGAATATAATGTAACCAGTGAAGTAATCTATCTTCCAAAAGCAGAAAACATTTCAAAATTAGGTTATAAATTTGCAGGTTGGTTTGAAGATGAGAACTGCAGTGGTTCAAAAGTTTTATCAATTCCAGCAAAATCAACTGGCAATAAAACATTCTATGCTAAGTGGGAAACAATCACTTATTCAATCACATATCAATTGAATGGTGGTGCATTTATTGATGAAGATAGCGTTATTAAATCATTCACAATTGAAAGTGAAGAAATCACACTTCCAATTAAAGAAAACATTTCAAAATTAGGTTACACATTTGCAGGTTGGTTTGATAATGAAGAACTAACAGGTTCAAAAATCACATCAATTCCAGCAAAATCAACTGGTGATAAGAAATTCTATGCTAAGTGGGAAACAATCACTTATTCAATCACATATCAATTAAATGGCGGAAATTGGGTTGAAAATTATAATGCTCCAAATGGATTCACAATTGAAAGTGCTGAAATCACACTTCCAATTGAAGAAAACATTTCAAAATTAGGTTACACATTTGCAGGTTGGTTTGAAGATGAGAGTTTCAGTGGTTCAAAAGTTTTATCAATTCCAGCAAAATCAACTGGAAATAAAACATTCTATGCTAAATGGGAAACAATCACTTATTCAATCACATATCAATTAAATGGTGGTGCATTTATCGATGAAGATAGCGTTATCAAGTCATTCACAATGGAAGATAGTGAGATAACTCTTCCAATTGCAAGCAATTTGAGCAACGCAGGTAGAACATTTGCTGGTTGGTTTGAAAAAGATGATTTAAGCGGTGAAGCAGTTTCAAGCATTAATCCAAGCGCAGATAAATTAGCAGAAAATAAAATATTCTATGCTAACTGGACTGAAAATGAGTACACAATCACATATGATTTATCAGATAATGAAGATGTGGTTAGTGGCGTTAAGGTTTTAGCTGATAACTCAGCTAACACAATAACAAAATTCACAATTTCATCTAGTGTTGTTGAATTAAAGAACCCAACAAGAGAGGGCTTCACATTCCAAGGCTGGAGTGTTTCTGAAATTGATGGTGTTGTTAAGGGTGACGTTAAAGCACTAGGTCAGGAACTACAAGTTGGCGATTTCATCACAACTATAAACACAGGATCATATGGAAATATCACAATCAAAGCAAACTGGAAAGAAATTGAATTTAAAGTTACTCCACTTGAAAGCCTAGAAAATAATTACACCGTTTCAACAAGTGAAACATCAAACATCACAAAGTACCACACTAAAAATACTTACTCATTCACGTTCACACTAGATGCAAGCAAAGCTCAAAGTGATTTTGAAATTAGCATCAATGGTGGTGAAGTTAGTTTAAGCAAAACAAACTTAAGTGGTGCATTCGCTCAAAATGGCGAAACTTACTATTCAGCTTCAATGGTTGAAGAGAATGGTTCATATGAAGTTTCAGTTACTGGAATTAAGAAAGATATCGCATTCTCAGTTTCTGGTATTTCTCAAAACACATACACAATCTCTCTTCCAGAAACAAGAACAGGTTATAACCTATTAAAACCAAATGGCACTTCTTATGAAAATCAAGTTAGTGTTGAATATGGTTCAAGTTTAGTTATCACATACACAATTCTAGAAGGTTATGTTCTAGAAACACTAAATGTTACATCAAATGATGAAAGTTTAAGTATTGTTAAAGATGAAGATAATAAAACAATCACAATTTCGAATATTACTAAAAATGCTAATATTTCGTTCGGAAATGTTACCGAAAAAGAATACACAATCACATTTAAATTAAACGATGGTGGGTTTATTGATGGATATACTGCTATTAATAAATTTTCTATCTCAGAAAAAGCAACGTTGCCAGTGAGCGATAATGTTAAACGCAATGGTTATATCTTTGGCGGTTGGTTCTTAACACCTGATTTCCAAACAGGTTCAAAAGTAACCGAAATCAGCACTCAAGCTAATGGTTATAACGACATCACAGTTTATGCTTACTGGACCGCAGATAAAAATAACACAATCACATACGACCTATCAGATAGTGAAGATGTGGTTAGTGGCGTTAAAGTTCCAGCTGATAACTCATTAAACACAACAACCAAATTCGCTATAACAGATAGCAAAATAGAATTCAAAAATCCAACAAGAGAAGGCTTTGAATTCTTAGGCTGGAGTGTTTCAGCTATCTCAGGTGAAATAAAAGGCGATGTTAATGGTGATGAAAAAGTTCTTGCGGTAAATGATGTTATAACAACTATAAACACAGGCTCATATGGAAATATCACAATCAAAGCAAACTGGAAAGAAATCGAATTTAGTGTTACTCCACTTGAAAGCCTAGAAAATAATTACATCGTTTCAACAAGTGAAACATCAAACATCACAAAGTACCACACTAAAAATACTTACTCATTCACGTTCACACTAGATG
>CAKVOF010000027.1 GCA_934778125.1 uncultured Clostridia bacterium | reverse complement strand
AAGAAATAACATTTCAAAATTTTTCAATTTAAAAAAACCTGCGACTGTTATATTTACTGCGGGTTGTACGGAAAGCATTAATCTTGCATTAATTGGAACAGCAAAGTCAAACGGACACATAATATCGACCATATTCGAACACAACAGCGTTTTAAGAACTTTAAATTATTTAAAAAAGACTTACAATATATCCTACACCTTGGTTAAACCTTCAAACAAAGATAACAGAATCACGAATATAGATATAATGAAAGCAGTTAAAACAAACACATATCTTGTTGTAACGAATCACACAAGCAACGTTACAGGTGCAACATCAGATATAAAATCTATTGGAAAATATTGTAAAGAAAACAACTTGATTTATTGTGTTGATTCAGCTCAAAGTGCCGGACATATTAAAATAAATATTCAAGAAGACAACATCAATCTTCTTTGCATAGCCGGACACAAAGGATTATATTCACCACAAGGAATAGGTGCACTTTTAATTAATGGTGTTAATATTAAGCCAATAAAATTTGGTGGCACAGGCACTGAAAGTGAAAATATTAATCAGCCAAGCACGCCACCAGAAGGATTTGAGGCAGGAACAATGAACCTTCCTGCAATAATAGCTTTAAATGAAGGCGTTAAATTTGTAAATAACAACTTTAATAGAATTAACAATAAAATTGCATTTTTATCTAAAATGTTATTATCTGAATTAGAACAAATTAAAGACATTGAAATATACTGCCACTCACCCTCTAGCGGGGTTATCAGCATAAGGCCAAAAAATATGCCAATTGATGATTTATACGACTACCTAAACACTAAAAACATTTGCACACGAAACGGGTTACACTGCGCACCAATAATCCACAAAAATTTAGGCACTCTTAGCACAGGACTAATTAGAATTAGTATTGGTTACTATAATAAAAAGCGCGATATTTTAAAAATTACAAAGGCAATAAAAAAATATTTATCAACTTCAAATTAGTTGATAAATACTTTTTTTATATTTAACCACCCAAATCCCTCTTCATTTCTATCTCCTTTAATCTTTTTGCAATGCGTTATAAGAAGTTTTTTTATTTGATTTGGAGTATAATTTGGATATTTTTTTGTAAGCAATGAACATATTCCAGCCACTATTGGCGTTGAAACACTACTTCCACTCATTTTACCATAAAATGTTTTATTGATTTTGTAATTACACGCCGAAACAACATCAACACCACTCACAACTAAATCTGGTTTATAATTATTAAGAATCGGGCCTCGACTTGAAAAATCAGCGACCTTAAACTTATTCTCATCAAATGATTCATCCTCGTTGCGGTTATCTCTCAAAGCACCAACAGTGATTATTTTACTACTGGCTCCAGGCGATTTAATAGTTGAAATCTCAGGTCCGCTATTCCCACTCGCAGAACAAACAACAATTCCTGAATCCCATAAACTTTCAGCACCAATAATCAGCGGATCATTATAATTTAAAACTAAACTACCAAAACTCATGCAAACAACTTTAATATTGTATTTTTCTTTATTGCTATAAACCCATTGCATCGCTTTTAAAATATTAAGAGAGTTGGTTTCACCATTTTCATCTAATGCTTTAACGGACACAATATTAACATTTGGATCAACACCGGAATATTTTCCCGAACTTAAAAATCCACTAGAAACTATCAAGCCTGCAACAAATGTACCGTGACCATTATCATCGTAAGGTATATTTCGACCATTTATAACCTCGTGGAATGTTAAAATTCTATTTTTACCAAGCGTAAAATCCAAGTGCGGATAAATACCTGTATCTATAACAGCAACTGAAAAATTCGATGAATTTTTAATTGCCACATTTTCAACACCCATAATTTTTTTTGACACATTAATGCACGATGTGACCTTTGTAACACTAGTAATATATTTAACATTATTGCATTCAGCCATATTCATCAAATTACTTCTATCCATTTTCACACAAACAGCATTTATAAATGGCAATTCTTCAACAAGCGTTATTTTGTTATTTCTAACTCTCCGCAATAAATTATTATAGTTATTTGCAAAAACAACGCAATTTAGATTATTTTTATCACTTTCAATTATAACTTTTTTTAATAACTCAGGTTCAATTTTTACTATCATCACTCACCATTTTCATTAAATTATTAAATTTATTCTTTTGTTTATCGTTTAAATACGGAAACAAAACATCTCTCATTGAAGAAATTTTATCCTTGCTTAAATTTCCGTTTTTACTCTGCTTTGCACTTTGCCTCAAAAACTCTCTCATTAATTCATCTTCTGAAAATGATGAATATTTGTTATATAGATTTTCAATGCTACTTGCGTTTATATTGTTTTTATTTCCATTTATCGTTATATTGTCACTTTTAACATTATCTTTATCATTACCATTCAATTCACTAAATTTCATATTTTCTCCTACCAACCTCTATTTGAACTAAACTCGCTTAAATCAAACTTTATAATCATTTACATAAAAAAATTAGTATTTTATGTTGTCGATTTAATCAATTTCGTACATATTATTTTAAATCAAAATAATATACACTTAATAATATGCTAATAATATTTTTTTTGATTAATCACATGTGTAAATAAAGAAACATATATAATAAATATGGATACTAATCTTTTAATAAATTTACTCAATTTATTTAATAACAATCAAAATCAAAGCACAAATAGTCAACAAACTCAAGCAAAACCCGTTTCAAACATCCCAAAAGAAATTTTGGAAAGTTATCCATACGGACAATTTCCAACAAATTCAACAATTATGGGGCAAAAACAAAGGCTAGATAATGTGCTATCAAATCAAAAAGTAAATAATGTTTCGGCCTTTAGTTTACCTAACGATACTCCAAACAATGAGCAACAAACTGAACAGCAAAACAATAGCTCAAACTCTTCATCAATCAATATGCAAACACTAGCTCCCCTTCTTGATGGGCTGAAATCTGATTCCAACAACCCAAATAATATCTTAAAGCTGTTCGTTCCGTTATTATTTAAAAATAATCCAAATATAAATGGAATTTTGAATCTACTTGGAAATATGCCAAATTTTGCCCAGAATAAGGTAAAACAAGAAAGTATCGATTTAAGTTCTAACATTTCATTTGAAAATGCAAATTATAACAAAATAGACACATATGAAATTGTTAAATAATAAAAAAAAATTTAAACCATTAAAGTTTAAATTTTTATTAATAACATTAAAATATAATATTTTAATTATTAACTCAAAATAACGGTTAATTAACCTTAGTTAATGAATCAATATATTGTTTAAATAAAATAATATTATTTAAGATAACAGCATCATAGAAATCTCTTATATCTAACCCAGTAAGAGATTTGATTTTATGCAACCTATAAACCATTGTATTTCTATGCATAAAACCATTAACGCTAGCTTGGCTAGTGTTTAAAGCGTTATCAAAAAAAGTTTGAGCAGTTGTAACCAAATCAACATTGTTCAAAAGCTTTTTTATTGTTGTTATTTTATAAAAACTTTGATATTCACAAACATCAACGCCTTTATCATTAAATAATAATGTTTTTGTGTCAAATAACTTCATTGCTTTTTCTTTAATTTTTTCAGCTGTTAAATTTTTTGAATCATCTATACTCATAAGTTTTCTCCATTTTCAACTGATTCATCAATAAGTGAACCCAATTCAAGTTTATATGTTTTATAATCAAAATATTTTTTAATATTATAGTTTTCGGCAAAAATCACGCAAGTACAATTGTTATTGTTTTTTATTAGCTCCTTAATCAATTCTGCGATATCTTCAGCTTCATTATCATTTAATCCTGCAAAAATATCATCAACTATGATTAAGTCTAAATTTCTAACATATAATCGAGCCAAAGCCAACTTGATCTTATCATAATAATTTAAAATGTTAACTTTAACATTTTTAATATTAAATAAACTATAATGGCCTAATGAATTATTTAATTTGATTTCAATTTTATCCTTTTTCTTTTCACGAAGTTTGATTATATACTTTATGTTTTCTTCAACGGTTTTATTTTCCATAAATGGTGGTTGCATTGGAATATAACCAACACTAATATCGTTCTTAAAATTTATTTTTTTGACATCAACATTATTTATTAAAACTTCACCTTTTTGAAATCTATCTAAACCCAATAAAATTCTAACAAGGCTAGTTTTTCCACTATTTTTGCCCCCAACAATAATAGCTTTCTCATTGTGCTTTAATGAAAAATTAACATTGTTTAAAGTGAAATACTCTTTAGCATATGAAAAATATAAATTCTTAATTTTAATCATATAACACTCCAATCTATCTTAGATTCTACCAAAAACAAAAATTTTTCTCAATCATATTGATATACAATTTTAAAAAAAATATTGCACTCAAAATATGCAATATTTTTTAATAAAATATTAAAATACTGTTTAATTATTTAAACGCAAATTTATTAAACATAACATAAACACTAAAAATCAACTTCAATTAAACCTAAATCACCATCATTTCTTTTATAAATAACATTAACGCAACCAGATTTAGCATTTAAGAACACATAAAATGAATGGCCTAATGCTTCTAAATTGCTTTCAGCATCTTCCAATGTTAATGGTTCAAGTTCAAATTTTTTAGATTTAACAACTTTTAATGGTTTATCAACTGGAGCTTCTTTTAAATATTCAAGAACGCTGTCAGTTTGAGATTTAAATACTTTTGATTTACTCTTTGTTGATGTTTTAATTATTTGTTTTTCAACTTTAGGCATAACCAAGTCAATATTATTATACATATTGTCACTCATAACTTCGCCTCTTATGAATAAACCATCTGCATTAATTGTAACTTCTAATTTATCCATATCTCCGATTTGAGAACAATTAACCTTAATGTCACAATTTTTTGAAAAATATTTCTCTAATTTAGATAATTTTTTCTCTATAATTTCCTTAAATCTATCAGAAATTTTATAATTTTTTGAAACATAATTAATATTCATAAACATTCCTCCAATTTGTTTCACTTATGTTAAATTCTAATTTAACACTTATATTTTACCAAACTTATGGTTTTAACGCAAATATTTAAAAGTAGTTGCTAAACTTTGTTAAAAATTACTATTTTCAACTCTAAGTTCAATTTCGCCATATGGTGCCGAAATAATAATCGTTGAATTTGAAGATATATTGCCAGATAAATAATCTTCAACTATTCTATCTTCAATTTCATGCTCAATTAATCTTCTTAATGGCCTTGCACCATAATTAACATCATACCCTTTATCAATTAAATACCTTAAAGCACTTTCGGTCACTTTTAAAGAAGCTCCGCGTTTTTTCAACCTCTCGTTCAAATTACATATGAAAATTTTTGCAATTTGTGTTAACTCATCCCTTGATAACGGTCTAAACACTGTAATCACATCAATCCTATTAACAAATTCCGGTTTAAACTGCTCTTTCATGGCATTTATTAGTGTATCTTGAATTATGTTAAAATCAAGTTCATTGCACCCAATTTCATCGCCATATCTATTATAAGATTTTTTAGGCAAGTCAGAAACCCCAATATTACTAGTAAATATAATAATAGTGTTTTTAAAAGTAACCAATCTTCCTTGGCTATCAGTTAATCTTCCATCATCTAAAACTTGAAGCAACAAATTATATACATCTTGGTGAGCCTTTTCAATTTCATCAAATAAAACAACACTATATGGTTTTCGCCTGACTTGCTCAGTTAATTGCCCACCCTCATCAAAGCCAACATATCCTGGCGGAGAACCTATGAGTTTAGATACGCTATGTTTTTCCATATATTCACTCATATCTAGTCTTATAACAGCATTTTCATCATCAAACATTGCTTCAGCTAAAGCTTTGCATAGTTCTGTTTTACCAACACCAGTTTGACCTAAAAACATAAAACTACCAATTGGTCTATTATTTTCTTTTAAGCCTATTCTAACTCTTCTTATCGCCTTACTAACCGCTTCAACAGCTTCATTTTGCCCAATCACGCGTTTGTGCAAAATACTTTCCAAACGCATTAGCCTATCCCTTTCACTTTCAGTTATTTTAGTAATAGGGATTTTTGTCCAATCACTAATAACTTTCGAAATATCCTCTTCTTTTATAACAATAGCCGTGTTATGAGGAGTTAAACTAGATTGCCTTATAATTTGCTCTTTCTTTTCATTTGCAATATCTAATTTTTCTCTGTAAACACTGGCAAGCTCGTAATCATCGTTAATTAGTGCTTGTTTTTTCTCTACTTCAAGTTTTTGAATTAGCTCCTCAATTTCTTGGAGATCTTCAGGTTTTCTATTCCCATGAACTTTTGCTCTACTACTTGCTTCATCAATTATATCAATTGCCTTATCTGGAAGGTTTCTATCCATAATATATCTATCACTTAAAGATGCCGCTGCAATTATAGCCTCATCAGCAATTGAAACATTATGGTATTTTTCAAACCCCTCTTTTAATCCTCTTAAAATTTTAATCGTGTCTTCAACAGATGGTGGATTAACCATAATTGGCTGAAACCTACGTTCTAAAGCTTTATCTTTTTCAATATATTTTCTATATTCATCAGTGGTTGTTGCTCCTATTGTTTGAAACTCACCTCTAGCCAAATACGGCTTCAGCATATCAGCAGGATTTACTTCTCCTTTATCACCACCAACCTGAGTTAGTGTGTGAATTTCATCAATAAAAACAATGATGTCTTTATTTTGTGTGATAATATCTATCAAAACTTTAAGTTTTTCTTCCAACGCACCCCGATACTTTGTTCCAGCCATTAGCCCACCCAATTCAAGTGAAAAAATAACTTTATTTTTTAAAATATCAGGCACATTTCCATTTGCAATAGCCAAGGCAAGCCCATCAACAACTGCACTCTTACCAACGCCCGCCTCGCCAATTAAAACTGGATTATTTTTTGTTTTTCTACAAAGAATTTCTATAACTCTTGAAATTTCTTCTTCTCTTCCTATAATAGGATCAATTTTTCCATTTTTAGCCTTAAGAGTTAAGTCAATTCCCATATTTAATAGTTCTTCGGGAAGCTCAGATTGGTTATTGCTGTTATCGCTCCTATTTACGTAACTATTAGTTTCACCTTCACTATTAATAGAGGTTGAAAAATCAATATTGCTATTAAAATTATTTTGACCAGTTTGATTGTATGAATTGTTTGTGTTTAATTGGTTTGGATCGTTAATACTCGCCGTTGCTTTTCTGTTAAAACTATCAGCCTTAAACATTTGAAATAGTTGCATAATTAGTTCGTTGATATTTATTTTAAAGTTCCTTTTTAACATTGTTACAGCATAACAATCATCAGTGTGAAGTAACGCCACAAGTAAATGTTCTGTTCCAACTATACTATCGTGCAATTGCTCTGCAAACTGGTTTGCAATTAAAAATACTTCTTTACATTTTGGAGTTAGTTCCATTGAAGCAGTTAGCATAGTTGCGTTTTTCTTTTGAGAATTTTTAGAAAAAACAGCTTCTATTTGGTCACTAAAAACACCAAACGAACCTAATGTTTTAGCAGATATAGAATTTTGAATTGTTGAAATTCCATATAGCAAATGCTCTGTTCCAATTTTGAAATTGCCATATTTAATAGCTATTTTACCAGCATTTTGCAAAGCGTGATTAACTTTATCGCTAACATTAATATTGCCGTTCATCCATTTCTCCCAATTAGTATTTATATAATTATACCACAATAAATTTTATTATAAAAACGAAAAATAGCGTAATAAAAAATACTTTAAATAATTTTAAACTATTTAAAGTATTTTAAAAACAATTTTATCATAGAAACCTATTTAGATAATTTTTTATATAATTTATCAACACTTTCACACAATTTTTTCAAATTGTAGTTATTTAAAAACTTGCCATTTTGATAAAGTATATTTCCATTAACCATTGTTAATAAAACATTTTCGCAACCAGCAGATGAAACCAAATTAGACAAATATTTTTCTTTTGGTTGCATATTTATTGCATTAATATCAATCAAAATGAGGTCAGCCAAATAACCTTCTTTAATCATTCCAAGGTTATCATAATTCAATGCTTTTGCACCATTGATTGTTGCCATTTCTAAAGTTTGCATAGCACTTATCGCATCAGGTTGATTCAAAATTCCAGATTGTAAATTTTTTGTTAAAAACATTTCTTTAAACATATTTAGGCAGTTATTAGATGCTGGGCCATCGGTTCCTATACAAACATTAATTCCATTAGAAACAAAGGAGTATATTGGAGCAATACCACTACCCAAATATAAGTTTGAACTTGGATTTGTTGAAACTGAAATGGTATTATATTGTTTCATAATTTCAACATCATCCTTATCACAATGAACACAATGAGCTAGTATATTTTTTTGTTCAAAGTAGCCATAGCTTTCAAGCAAAGCAATTGGCGTTTTTCCATATTTTTTATCACAATTTCCAACCTCATCAAGTGTTTCACTTGCGTGAGTTGTTAGCACTAAGTTGTGTTTTTTAGCAAACTCAATAGCTTTCATAAACGAATATTCATCACTTGAATATGTTGCATGGCAAAAAACAACTGGCTTAACTAAATCAGCATATGAAGTAAGCATCTCATATTCTTTTTCAAGCAAATCATCTAAAACTTCACCCGCAATTGAACCAAAACCAATATTTGTTCTAAGCCCAGTTTCTAAAGCAACTTGAGCACTACCTTCAACATTAAAATATAAGTCTAACACGGTTGTAATTCCAGATTTAATCATTTCTAAGAACGATAGTTTTGTGGCATCGTATAACTCTTCATTATTCATCTTTTCTTCAATTGGGCGTATGTTATTTATCCACCACCCACCAAAATTAGAACCATCACCAACCCCCCTTAACACGCTCATTCCAGCGTGGCAATGAGTGTTAACAAACCCTGGCATCAAAATATTTCCTTTAGCATCAATAGTGTTTCCAACAAAACTTGTTAACTTCCTATTTGCTCCAACATATGAAATAACATTATCTTTAATCTCAACTTCACCATTTTCAACTATTTTTCCGTTTTCCATCGTTAAGATTCTAGCATTTATAAATCTCGTTTTTTGCATAAATTTCTCCCATAAAAAACTATCAATTTGATAAAAACAAATTGATAGCTTTATTTACATATTAAACAATTTCCATTCTGCGTTTAGCGTGGAATGCGATTCCAAGTGTGTTTGGTCCGCAATGAGTTCCAACTGTTGGTCCAACTGGTTGAACCCAAATTGTTGCATCTTTGCCAACAATTTCTTCAATTTTTGATTTTAAGAACATTGCATCATCTTCACAATCCGCATGCATTATTGCAATTGGATAATCAGCAACATTTTCACCTAAAGATTTAAATTTTTCAACAAGTTCTAAAATGGATTTTTTTCTGCCTTTAATTTTTCCAACAGAAACTATTCTTCCCGTGTTGTCAACAGTTAAAACTGGCTTAATTCCCAAAACAGTTCCAAAAACAGCACTAGTTGCTGAAATTCTGCCACCACGTTTCAAATGCATTAAATCATCAACAACAAAATAAATGGTAACCTCATCTCTAAATTTCTCAACAAATTGAATTATTTCATCATCTGTTGCTCCACGCTTATGCATTATTGCAGCTTCATAAACTATTAATCCTGCGCCCATCGAAATAGAAAGCGTGTCAACATACTTAATACTTCTTTCAGGATATTTTTGCTTAAGAACATCTATAGCTTGATTCATATATTCAAATGTCCCACTCATTCTACTACTAAATGCAACATATAATATGTCTTCACCTTGAGCCAAGTATGGTTCCCATATAGACAAATAATCTTGTGGATTTAATGCTGAGGTAATTGGCACTAATCCTTTTCTTATTTTACTATAAAATTTTTTAAAATCGTGAGTTTCGCCTAAATCGTAACCCTTTTCAACCCCTTCTAATGTGTATGGCATACTAATATATTCAATACCAAGTTTTTTAATCTCTGTGTACCACAACTCACAATTACTATCTGTGAAAAAAACACTCATTTTATTTCTCCTTATTTCATAATTGGGAATAACACAACATCTCTTATTGATGGTTGGTTAAACAACATAACAAGTAGTCTATCAATTCCCATTCCAAGACCACTCATTGGTGGCATACCATGCTCCATAGCAAGCAAGAAATCTTCATCAATATCCATCGCTTCATCATCACCCATAGCTTTTGCTCTTGCTTGATCTTCAAGAGTTTTTCTTTGAATATCTGGATCAACAAGCTCTGAATACGCCTTACACAATTCTTCGCCATTTATTAAAAATTGAAACATCTCTATAGTTTTTGGGTTTGAATCGCTTCTTCTTGCAAGTGGAACTAAGCAAGCAGGATAGTTAAATAGTATTGTTGGTTCAATGATATCACATCTAATTTTTCTTTTGTATACATAATCAACAACCGCACCTAAACTATGCAATGCTAAAATTTCATCTTTTTCATAATCGCCAGTTGCTATAACTTTTGATTTTAACTCTTCCAAATCATCAATTGCTAAAACATCAAATCCAAGAACTTTATTGATCGCACTAGTATAGTCAACTCGCTTAAAATCACCTTCCAACTTGAAAACTTTTTCACCAACAGTGATTTCAGGTTTACCTAACATATATGTTGTTAATTCTTGAATGAATTTTGTAAAGAATTTAATGTTATCTTCAAAATTCCAATAACTTGCATACCACTCAACTTGAGTGAATTCTTGAAGATGTGATGCATCCATTCCTTCATTTCTAAAACATTTAGCAACTTCGAATACTCTTGGGAATCCGCCACAAACCACTTGCTTTAAATAAACCTCAGGAGCAATTCTTAAATTACACATTTTATCCAATGCATTATGTTTTGTTAGGAAAGGCTTAGCACTTGCACCACAAACTGCACCTTGCAAAATTGGAGTTTCAACTTCTAGGAAGTCATTCTTTTGTAGGTAATCACGAATAAATGCAACTAATCTACTTCTACCAAGCAACACTTTTCTTGATTCTTCGTTGGAAATTAAATCTAAATACCTTTGACGATATTTTGCCTCTTGATCAGTTAACCCGTGGAATTTTTCTGGAAGTGGAAGTTTTGCTTTACTTAATAATTCATAGTTCAACACTCTTACTGTTAATTCACCAGTTTTAGTTTCGTAGAGTTCACCTTCAACACCAATATAGTCTCCCATGTCAATATAGTTGTTAAAAAATTTATATTCATCTACTGGAATTTCGTTAACGCTTAAGCTTAATTGCAAATTATCAAAAATATCCGAAATTTTAACAAACATAAATTTACCAAAAATTCTTCTAAAAATTAATCTTCCCGCAACTTTTACTTTTTCGCCTATGCCCATTTTTTTTACTTTACTAATTGAAAAAGTTTCATCAAATTTTGGCGCATATGGATTAATTCCATTTTCTTTCAATATATCAATCTTTTTTTGCCTTATCTCAACTTCTTTAGTTAAATTTAAAGCTGGATTTTCAGGTAAATTATCTGGTAATTTCATAATCATAGTTCTCCATTGTAATTAATACAAAAATATTAACAAATTTCACTAAATTATGTCAATTAATTAAGCGCACATAAAAAAGTTTTATACATTTTTGTATTATATTATTACTATAGTATAAAAACCAAATTAAACTAATAATAAAATAATCACTACATCCTACACTTTAAATTAGGTAAATATACTTGCAATTATACTTTATCAACAAGTATTTTATATATTTTTTTATGAGATTTAATTTTTTTTATATAATTTTTAGTTTCTTCAAAAGGAATATTATTCAATTTATTATCAACTATATTTTCATCAAATGTAAGCCATTTATTAACATTGGCAAGTCCAGCATTATATGCGCACAAAGCTTTAGTGTAGTCTTCATCATACAAATTTAGTAAATATCTTAAATAATAGCAACCATATTCAACATTTGTTTCAGCATCAAAAATATTAAAATTTTCATTACCTAACTTTTGTGCAATTTCATTAGCTGTTGAATCCATAAGTTGCATTAAACCTTTTGCACCAACATCTGAAATTGCATCAGTATTAAATCCGCTTTCAACATTTATAATTGCCATAACACAATAAAAATCCAAAGCAAATTTATCACTGTATTTTTTAACGATGTCAACATTTTTAACTGGATACAAACTTAAAAAATATGTCACAAACAAAAGAATTGCTAAAGCAAATGAAAAAATCAAGCCAAACAAAATAAATTTTTTTTCTCTTTTCTCCATAGAACTATTTTATGAATTGAAACAAATAATATTCTATTAAAGCACCACTTAAAAATGTTAAAACAAAGCCTTTTTAAACTTAAAACTCAAAACAATCAACTAATTTAAAGTGAAATTTATATACTTTTCTAAAGCACTTGAAATGATAATTGAAAAATTCCTTACTATACTTTCAATATTGGAAAGAGAAACTATAAAATCACCATAATTAGAATCTAAATATTTTTTAAGTCTATCCATAAAAACTTCTTGATTATTATTTAGAATAGAGATATCATCTAGTGCATTTTTTACAATTGATCCTGCATAAATCATAAGTGGCACGCCAATGGCTATTATTTCACACCCTAAGCCATCTTTACTTAGCCCCACCCTGTTATTTTTGATGCCTGAACCTGGAGAAATTCCAGAATTAGTTACTTGAATTGATGAGCATAGTCTTTTATACGATGTGGCACAAAGTGCATCAACAACAATAACTAAATCTATTTTTTCTAAATTAACTAACGCTTTTATAACATTAAAAGTTTCAAAACCAGTTTTACCAAACACATCAGGCTGAAAAGTAAATAAATTATTTTTATTTGGCACAAGCTCACTGGACTTATCACAAACTGCACCACCTAAGGAATCACATTGAATTTGTTTATTTCCAAGACCTATAATCAAAATCTTTTTTATTTTTTTAGAATTTGATGAAACCTTTTTCAATAACTCAAACAACACACTAGAATAATAATTAATTCTTTTATCATTCAAAGAGTTATATTTAACCTTGTTTATCAAAAAATAATCACCTTTGGGTTTGTGGAAAAACTCTATATCTCTTAATGTTTTAACTGAATACGAATCAATATATGAACCATATTTAATATATTTTGAATCCGCATTTTTTAAAGATTCCATTTTTGCCGTTTCAATAGAGTTTTCATTAAAATCATCAATTAAATCTGATACTATCACAACTTCACCTTGAACATTTTTTATATTATTGCTTAAAATTTGCAAAATAACCTTGCTTTATAAAAAAAAGTATGATAAAATAATTCAGTTTTAAATGTAATTATTATATTCAAGGAGAAAATAAAGTGGCAAACATTAAATCTGCAAAGAAAAGAGTTGAAACAATTCAAAGGCAAAGAGATGAAAATAAGTTAGTTAAAAGCACTCTTTCAACATCTATTAAAAAATTCAAAAAATTATTATCTAGCGAAGATTTAGTTAATGCTGAAGCTCAATTAAAAGAAACCATCGCTCTTATTGATAAGGCTGAATCAAAAGGTGTTCTTCATAAAAACAATGCTAGCAGAAAAGTTTCTAGATTATGCGCAGCTTTAGATAAAGCAAAAAAAGCTAAAACTGAATAATATTATAACTTAGATAGTAAAAATCCACGAAAATTTTATTCGTGGATTTTATTTTTATTTTATTTTTAACATTCAATATTTGTTGTAGAGAAATTTAACTCAACTATATATAACATATAATAATAAATCATTTGTTTTAACTATTAATTAACAATAAACAAAGTTAAGATTTCAATTGCATTAACTTCATTAGTTTTACTTTCCTTGATTTCAAAATCAAGCTTTGAGCAAAAATCCAAAATGGATTTTAATTTTTTAACTGTGAAATACTTTGATTGGGTTTGATATTTACCAACGGCATATTCTTGGATTTTAAGATATTTAGCATATTCGCTTTTCGAATATGAATTTAGTGAAATAAAAAACAATCTTCTAAAATGATTATAAATAAGAGGAAGAAGACCACGAAATTTATTGGATGAATTAAATGCTCCGCTAGAATATCCACTTTCCTTTGGCTTTGCGCCTAACTTTATTTGTTCGATGATTTCAAGAGCTTTTTTGATGTCTTTTTTGCCTAAACTTTCTGTTAGTTCAAATATTTGAAACTCTATTGCTTTTGAAACATTACTTTCAATATCGGAAACTAAGATTTCATTTTGTTCTCCAATAAAATTCGATATTTTTAAAATCTCAGAAACAATAGTTGACAAATCGCCAAGTGTGTATTCAATTAATTTATTAGTTGCATCAATCGAAATTTTCTTGTTATATTTCGCACAATTTGCAACTATAAATTGTTGCAGAATACTATCTGGTAATTTGGAACAATCAACAATTTCAAAGTTTTCAAATAAACTAGAATCAACTTTATCCGCTTGCCCCACATTAACTATTAAAACAGATGTTGGATTTGGTTTTTTAGCATACTCAATCAATGATTTTTCATTAGTTATTTTTGAATTTTTAGTGGAAATATCAACGTAAACAACCTTTTTATCAGTAAACGCTGGTAAAGTTTCAAGTTCCCTAACTATTTTTTGAAAATCTATATCGCAGTCAACATATTGTGAATAATTCATTTCTTCGAATTGTATGTTACAGGCAGATTTAATAAGTTTTAAAGAATTTTGAATTAAATACAAATCTTCCCCTTTAAGAAGATATAAGTTATTAATTTGTGTTTTTAAAGATTTTTTTAAATTTTCGTACTTCATATTTTCTCGCAATTTAAACAATAATTTTTATATTTAATAGTGTTAATACTAGTATTATCTTGAGGTAAAACACCATCAACATAATATATATTGGAAATATTTATTTCATAATAGTCATAGATATTGAAATTTAAACCATAAACAAATAGATTATTAATATCAAAATCAACTTCATTTAAGAGCGTTAACATTTGTTTTTTTGTTAGATTATTTGCAAATAAATCATTATTACCCTCAATGCATATTTTAACTCCTAGAAGTTCACTATTATCATAAATTGGATTTATATTAATCCCCTCAAGATTGATAGAACTATTTAATTCAATTATATTATAATCTTTAAATTTTTCTTGAACAAAACTATTTTGAATAATTTCCTTAGCTAGATAAATATTTTTTATTCTATACTCAACCATTAAGTCCAGAGTTTCATCGATTTTATTCAACTCAAAGTCAGTTGCAATATAATCGTTTATTTGATTGATTTTCTTACCATAAAGAGAGTTTCTTAAGTACATTGATTTATCAACACTACCCAATAAAACCACCCTATTGTTGCTAACGAGCACAATAGAGTTAGTTTTATATTGAGAATATATCAACTTAAAGTTTTTATTGTAATAAGTTCTAGGAATAACATTCACAACAAAAGAAATAATAGCTATCATCACTAAAGATAGACTTATAATCATTTTAAATTTACTTTTTGTTATAATATAATTCTGGAACCATAATGCTAACATTAAAAGCATTATTGATAAATAGCCAACCTTAAATATTGAGAATGATAAAAACTTAATATTTGATAGAACACTAGAAATTCTTACTAAAATATGAATGAAAAATTCTGGAATTTTTAAAATAAAAGCCATAAATGGTAACACTAAGCAAATAAGTAAAAAGGTAAAAAGAATTATATAAGTTACAGTAAACAATGGCAAAACAAGAATATTTGCAAAAACACCTATAAGTGAAACATTATTAAAGTAATTTGCTATTAGTGGCAATGTTAAAATATTTATTGCTATTGAAACACCAAGAGATCCACTTAAAAATTTGCCAAGTTTCAATTTCCCTAATAATTTAACTATATATGGCGACAGCATAAATATTGCAAAAATACAAACAAATGATAATTGAAAGCTAATACTAAATAACGAAATTGGTGAAAAAAACAAGATAACAATTCCAGCCAAACACCAAGAATTTAATTTATCAAACTCTTCTCCAAACACTCCTGCAG